>JAKITI010000008.1 GCA_021648145.1 Gammaproteobacteria bacterium | reverse complement strand
TACCCACACAAATTACTTTATCTTGCTTCAAAATTTTAAAGAGCCAGAACAATATTCAAACCAACTAAACAAATAGCCTTGTCCTAAAAGAGATGCGCATTCTACACCACCTCACACTTTCGTCAACCTCTTTTTTTAATCTTTCTTCCTAATTCGGACAAATCATATCAATTCGAAATATCTGCGGCCGAGTCTTCTGTATTGTGCTCAACCCAACGTTGACCTTTATTAGTAGACTCTCGCTTCCAAAACGGCGCTCGTTTTTTCAAGTAATTAATAACAAAACGAGAAGAGTCAAAAGCCTCCGCTCTGTGCGCCGACCAAGTTGCAACCAACACAATGGACTCATCAGGTTTAATTTCGCCCACCCGATGAACAACCAGCACACCAATAATATTCCAACGCTCTAATGCTTCTTCACAAACTTTTTCAATGTGCTTTTCCGTCATTCCTGGGTAATGATCTAGCCACATTGTCGAAACTTCATGACCATCATTAAAGTTTCGCATCGTACCAACAAAACTAACAACCCCGCCGGACTGCCCAGACTTCAAGCCTGCTTGGTATTTTTGAACTTCTGCATAAGGGTCAAACACTACATCTGTAACAACGACTTTCATATTAGCCCCCCGTCACCGGCGGAAAAAAAGCAACTTCATCACCCTCACTTAGGGAATGACTCCCGTCTGTGTACTCCATATTTACCGCAATCAAAATCCCATCAGGGATAGACTCTTCGACCACCTCAGACCATACATCCGCAACAGTAACAGCACCGCCATCAAGATCCAAAGACTCTTCTGACCGCCCAATACGATCACGCAGACTCGCAAAAAACTTCACTTTAATTTTCATGCATACACCCCCATGACCATTATATTATTTTCTTCCAAACACCCGATTTACCGCCTGACTTGGCCAACAAACCAATACCATTCATCACCATGCCGCGATCAACGGCTTTACACATATCGTAAATTGTTAACAATGCAACCTGAACTGCGGTAATTGCCTCCATTTCAACCCCAGTTTTACCACTGCACCTCACCGTTGCAACACAGTAAACAGAATTGCTATCAGGTTCTGGCACCAAATCAAGCTCAACAGCAGTAATACTAATAGGGTGACATAAGGGAACAAGCTCAGATGTCTTTTTTGCCCCCATAATACCCGCCACTCGCGCAATACCTAGCACATCACCTTTCTTGTTTTCACCCTTTAATATAAACTCAAGAGTTTCAGGCTCCATAATAATGCGCCCATCAGCAGTAGCCTCTCTTACAGTGACATCTTTACCACCAACATCGACCATGTGCGCCTCACCCGCCGCATTAAAATGTGTCAACTTTCCCATAAAAAATTCCCATCAAATAAAACAAACTTACTTAAAAACAGACTAAACATAAACCTTCACCTGTGTTCAACCACCAATCTGAGTCATACTTGTTCTCAACTGACGCAAACCATCCAGGTTAACTATTTTTTGATCTGATAGTTTTTTTGCCTCAAAACCATCCTTTGCTTTCTCACCGTACGCATATCGAAACAGCGTAATAATTTCATCATCACTACACCCTTCTCGCATCAAGCTTCGAAGATCGTAGTCTTTATCCGAATACAAACAATTACGGACGGCACCATCAGCGGTTAAACGAATACGTGAACAGTTGCCGCAAAGATTACGAGTAAATGCTGGAATCACCGCAATCTTTCCAGCATACCCTGGCGCTTTAAAAATATAGTGCTCAGTGCGCGTTCCTGGCGCGACCTCCAACCCTGGGTAAAGGGACTTAATTTGGTCTACAATATTTTGAGCACTGGCAAAATGATCGCCACTCTCCCAAATTTGATCCGCATCAAATGGCATAAACTCAATAAACCGCACAGTAACAGGAAGGTCTTTCGTCAACTCTGTAAATGCAGCAATCTCATTTTCATTAAAACCACGCATGAGAACAACATTTATTTTCACTCTGGGAAACCCTAACTTTACAGCCAGATTTATACTTTCAAGAACCTCTTCGATTCCATCGCGTCGCGTAATTTCCTTAAACTTTCCCGGATCAAGCGTATCCAGACTGATATTGACTCCCATCAAACCCGCGTCAAGCAATTTTTTTGCCAAACGAGGAAACAGCAAGCCATTCGTTGTCAGATGCACACCTTTAATACCCGGGGTATTATTTGCTCCTCTGACAAGATCCAAAATATCTTTTCTCATCAAAGGCTCACCGCCCGTGTATCTAATTTTCTTAATCCCCAAACGAGCTAACACACGAATTGTGCGCAACAACTCATCAGTATTAAGAATCATATTTTTATCTGCGAACTCAACACCCTCTTCAGGCATACAGTACGTGCAACGCAGGTTACATTTCTCAATAATAGCAATACGCACATAATCAAAGGTTCGCCCAAAACGATCCTGCAAAGGCGCAACACTTCCATCAATACTTTCTAACTGAGCGCTACAATTACTACTCTCTAATTCATCATTTCCCACTGAAAAAACCTTTTTACATCATTTTAGCTGACTCGAAATAGTGTAGAATCTTACAGGTCGTAAAAATAATTTACTACCGCAGATTAAATATAAGTTGAGATGAAATCATCTCAACCAAGCACCACAAATACCTGCATACACAATCAATTCCCAACCAACAACCTGACAGAGATCAATAGAAAAATGAAAAAGCAACACCTTTCCTGGGCTTCAAAGAAGCCAATGCCAATGGCACGATCTCACTGCCCAATCACATCATACAAAGGAAAAATCTACCTCTTCGGCGGTGGCGGACCAGACTTTAAAAGCCTTGACTCTGTTATTGCCTATAACCCAGACAACGAAACCTGGGAAAAGTGCACAAAAATGCCAACACTTCGCTCAGGAGCCGTGGCTATCACAAAAAATAACAAGATCTATGTGATGGGTGGTGGCTTCAAACAAGCTGACGGAAACTTCAAATTCCTTAAAACTGTCGAGATTTATGACCCAGAATCAGACGCATGGGAGACAGGCCCCGACTTACTGATGCCACACGACTATCCTGCTACCGCCACACTTGGAAACTATATTTATGTATTGGGAGGTCATCACCCCGACGCGACTCGTGGCGGACCAAAAACTGATCCTGGCTTTGATTTTTGTGAACGACTTAATTTGGAAACCAACGTATGGGAAGAGCTTCCCTCACTGCCTACAGCACGATTTGCCCTTGCAGCAGTGACCTGCGATGAAAAAATCCACGTAATGGGAGGGGTCGCTTTCACCAGAGAAGGCTTCAATAATTTCACCTGCATTGAAACATTCGACCCAACAAACCACTCTTGGCAAGCAGATACATCATTCGAACTTCCATGGCCCGCTGCAGGCCACGGTGCTGCAACACTTAATGGCAACATTTATGTATTCGGCGGGTACAGCAATGACGATATCGGCGACCACGGCGCTGCTTACAATATGAAAACAAAAACCTGGCAAAAGCTCCCACCCATGCCAACACCTCGTGCAGCAATGGGAGTCACAACAACAGATAACGCCATCTATATTATGGGGGGCTGGGCTGATGATGGCCGCACGCCTATCGCTGATATTGCTGCACTGGAAGTATAAATTTCAGTCAAATGGATGATCTATCACTACAGCGCTACAGCCGACACATTTTGTTGCCGCAAATTGATCTCGCCGGACAAAAAAAACTGGGGCGCTCTCAAGCTCTCATCATAGGGCTCGGCGGGCTCGGCTCGCCCGTTGCGCTCTATCTTGCTAGCAGCGGCATTGGGCATCTTGTGATTTGTGACACTGATTGCGTCGAACTTAGTAATTTACAACGCCAAATCATTCACACCACTCAAGCGATCGGCCAGCATAAAACTGAATCTGCACAAAGCATGCTGCAAGCGCTCAACCCCAACACCCAAATAACGACGATCAGTGAATCACTCCAAAGCGACACACTCCACACTCAGATCAAAGCCGCTGATATTGTTATTGATGCCAGTGACAACTTTAAAACCCGCTTCAAAATCAACAGAGCCTGCTTCACAAATAAAACTCCTCTCATTTCAGGAGCAGTCATACAGATGACTGGACAAGCGACTGTATTTGATAGTCGTAACAAAAGCAGCCCATGCTATCAATGCCTTTACCCTGACAATAGCACCGAACAAGCAGACAGCTGTAACGCAAGTGGCGTACTGGCACCCGCAACAGGCATTATTGGTAGCATTCAAGCGGCCGAAACCATTAAAACGCTCCTTGATATTGGCAACAATTTATGTGGCCGACTCTTGCTTATTGATGTACTCAACATGTCCATACGCACAACAAAACTCAAGAAAGATCCTAATTGCCCCGTATGCTCCTGAACAAACATAAACCTAAAAACAAAAATTACTTTGCTTTTTTCTATGTCTACCTATAGAATTTCGCGGTTTTCGACTTAACAATTGAACCAATCACTAAATATCAAGAGGATATAATTAATGCCATCTGTGCGCTTAAAAGAACACGAACCATTTGAAGTTGCGCTGCGTCGCTTTAAACGCACCTGTGAAAAAGCAGGTACTTTATCTGAAGTTCGCCGTCGCGAATATTATGAAAAACCAACTTCTGTACGTAAACGCAAAGCAGCTGCGGCCGTTAAACGCCAAATGAAAAAGGTTGCTCGTGTTCAGCGCAAGCATGTCCGCCTGTACTAAATTCAAGCTTGGCTTAATCAAATATGAAAGAACGTATTTTAGATGACATAAAAACAGCAATGCGTGCCAAAGACAAAGGCCGCCTTGGTGTGTTACGCCTGATTTCATCTGCAATTAAGCAACGAGAAGTTGACGAGCGCATTGAGCTTGATGACACTCAAGTCATCGCCGTGCTGGAAAAAATGATCAAACAGCGGCGCGACTCAATTGAGCAATTTACTGCTGCAAACCGCCTGGAACTGGCTGATATAGAGAAAAAAGAGCTCGAAATCATTCAGACTTACATGCCTAAACAATTAAGCGATGAAGAGATATCGGCTCTGATTGATGAAGCTATTGCCAGCACCGGCGCAACTTCTGCTAAAGAGATGGGAAAAGTGATTGGAATTTTACGTCCAAAGCTTCTCGGAAAAGCAGACATGGGCAGCGTCAGCAGCAAAATAAAGCAAAAACTACAAGGCTAACCAACTACCTGCATGAGTGGCAGGATTCCACAATCATTCATAGATGACTTAGTCAGCCGTGCTGATATTGTTGATATCGTCAATGCACGCGTCACATTGCGCAAAGCAGGTCGTGAATTCTCGGCTTGCTGTCCATTTCACAATGAAAAAACCCCCTCATTCACAGTAAGCAGAGAGAAACAGTTTTATCACTGCTTTGGCTGTGGCGCTCATGGCACTGCTATCGGCTTTCTCATGGACTACAATCACATGACTTTTGTCGATGCGATTGAAGAGCTTGCTTCAAATCTTGGACTGGAAGTTCCTTACGAAAACGCCCATGACCCCAACAAAGCATCCAACGAAAGTCTTTATGAGCTATTAAAACAAGTCAGCAATAACTACCAAGAGCAGCTCCGCAGCCACTCAAATGCAGCGCGTGCCGTTGAATATCTAAAAAACAGAGGGCTTTCTGGTAAAACTGCCAAAGAGTTTTTAATTGGCTATGCTCCGCCAGGATGGGACCACTTGCGGCAAAAACTCGGCCAAGGAGATCACAAACAAAAACAGCTCACCCTTTCAGGCATGTTAATAGAAAATGAAGATGGCAAGCGATATGACCGATTCCGCAACCGCATCATGTTTCCAATCAGAGATCGTCGTGGACGCACCATAGGGTTTGGCGGCCGAGCTTTAGGCGACGACGACAAACCAAAATACCTTAACTCACCAGAAACTCCACTTTTTCACAAAGGAAAAGAGCTTTACGGCCTCTATGAAGCCCAACAAGCACTGCGTAAAATCACCCGGCTCCTCGTTGTCGAGGGCTACATGGACGTCACTTCTTTGGCGGAATACGACATTCGCTATGCCGTAGCAACATTAGGCACCGCCACCACCCAAGAACATTTATCGCTGCTATTTCGTACAACAGATAAAATTATTTTTTGCTTTGATGGTGATCGCGCTGGCCGAGAAGCGGCCTGGAAAGCACTGCAAGTCGCTCTACCAACGATCCGTGAAGGGAAACAAATTAATTTTATGTTTTTGCCTGACGGCGAAGACCCTGACTCACTCGTACAGAAAGAAGGTCGCGAACAATTTGAAGGTCGCATCAATCAGGCTCAGCCACTCTCTGAATTTATTTTTGACCGCCTAAGCCAGGATGTAGATACCTCAACAATAGATGGACGTGCTCGCCTGACTGAAATGACCCGCAATTTACTCTCCCAGCTTCCAGGTGGCGTATTCAAACACATGCTCACCGAACGACTGGCAGAGATTGTTGAAGTTGACTCTAAACAGTTGGCTGCATTTATTGCTCCGCACGAACGCCCTAAACGACCTAAACTCAATCGTAAAAATAAAAGCCAACTCACTCCGGTAAGCTTTATGATCGCTATGCTATTACAGCAACCTAGGCTTTCTGTTTTTACACATGGTTTTGAAGCAGGCCTTGATACAGAAATTCCAGGCCTGCCTTTACTCACCGAAATACTTGAATTATTAAGAAAGAATCCCAATCTACAGACAGGCGCTCTACTGGAACATTGGCGAGACCAGGAAGCAGGTCGCCATCTGTTCAAACTTGCACAATGGCAATTTCCTCTCGCAGAAGAACATATGGAAAGTGAATTCCAAGGCGCATTAAAACAGCTAAAAACCAAGTTAAGCGAACAAAAAACAGAACAGTTACTCAAAAAAGAGAGGGAAACAGGCCTTGATGCGACAGAAAAAGTACAATTACGCCATTTACTCACACGTGGAACTTCTACTGATAACGGCAACCTAATACAGCCTAAGTAAGAATTATTTAGTTAGAAATAAATTGGATTTCACAGAAATCACTATTTTATTATATAATGCGCGGTTTCACTTTCTTTAGCACCCAACATTGTAAAGTTGCAAAATCCATTATGAACCAACAAGAATCCCGTCTTAAGCTTCTTATTGCCAAAGGAAAAGAGCAAGGTTATTTAACCTATCGTGAGGTCAATGACCATTTACCAAACGATATCGTTGACCCTGATCAGATCGAAAGCATTGTCAATATGATCAATGACATGGGCATTACCGTGCATGATACAGCGCCAGACCAGGACTCCCTGTTCATGCAAAACGCATCGACAGATGAAGATGCAGCAGAAGAGGCCGCAGCAGCACTAGCAAGTGTTAATAGTGAATTTGGCCGAACCACAGATCCAGTGCGCATGTACATGCGTGAGATGGGCACTGTAGAGCTGTTGACTCGCCAAGGTGAAATTGAAATCGCCAAACGCATTGAAAGCGGCATCAAACAAATGATCTCGGCATTTTCTACCCGTCCCGACATCATCACTCAGTTTTTAGCACAATACAAAAGAGTTGAAACGGGTGAAGGGCGACTGGAAGATCTTATTACCGACTTCATAGACCCAAATGCTATAGAAGATGAGGTTATCCTGACTGCGGCGCAACAAGCCGCCCTCGCCGCAGAGAGAGGTGATGATGAAGAGGAAGAGGATCCAGGCCTTGACCCTGAAGAGGTAAAAGCTCACCTGACTGAACTGAAAAGCCTACACAGAAAAGCAGTAGTGGCTCTTGAAAATCATGGTTTTGATCATGAAAAATCCATCACCGCACGTGCCGCCATGGCTGATAACTTTTTACGACTTAAAAGAACCCCTAAATCAAACGATGTATTAGTCACATACATGCGTAGCAATATTGCCAACATTCGTGAGCAAGAACGCACGATTATGAGGCTGTGTGTTGCACAGTCAAAAATGCCACGCAAAACATTCATCAGCACATTCCAGAAAAGAGAATCAGACACGGCATGGATTGATGAACATATTCAGTCTGGTGAAAAATATGTCACGGCACTTAAAGTAAGACTTGTTGAAATTCGTCGTGCCCAGAAAAAGATTAATGACATTGAAAAGAGCGCACTACTACCCATCAGTGTTCTCAAAGAGATCAGCCGCAAGCTTTCAATTGGTGAAGCTAAAGCGCGTCGTGCTAAAAAAGAGATGGTTGAAGCTAATTTACGCTTGGTAATCTCCATTGCCAAAAAGTACACCAACCGAGGTTTGCAGTTTCTTGACCTTATTCAAGAAGGTAATATTGGTCTGATGAAAGCCGTTGATAAATTTGAATATCGTCGTGGCTACAAATTTTCTACTTATGCAACATGGTGGATTCGTCAAGCCATTACACGATCAATTGCCGACCAGGCACGCACTATCCGTATTCCGGTTCACATGATTGAAACCATCAACAAACTCAACCGCATCTCTCGCCAGATGCTGCAAGAGATGGGACGAGAAGCCACGCCGGAAGAGCTTTCTGAACGCATGGAAATGCCTGAAGATAAAGTACGCAAAGTTCTTAAAATTGCCAAAGAACCTATTTCAATGGAAACCCCCATTGGTGATGATGAAGACTCAAATCTTGGTGACTTCATTGAAGATGCAAACACGATGCAGCCTGCAACCGCAGCTACCGTGCAAGGCTTAGGGGAGGCAACACAAAATGTACTAGAAAGCCTAACTGCCAGAGAAGCCAAAGTTCTAAGCATGCGCTTTGGTATTGATATGAATACGGATCACACCCTGGAAGAGGTTGGCAAGCAATTTGATGTCACCCGTGAACGCATTCGTCAAATTGAAGCAAAAGCACTACGCAAACTACGCCACCCAAGTCGATCAGATCGCTTACGCAGCTTTCTTGATTAAAAAAACAGGTGACGGAAGATAGCACCAGCGTTATACTTCCGTCTGCCTTTTTCAGGGCCTGTAGCTCAGTTGGTTAGAGCAGTGGACTCATAATCCATTGGTCGAAGGTTCGAGTCCTTCCAGGCCCACCATTTATTACTCAGAGACTGTCCTTACTTATGCCAAACAAGCAGCAGACTCAAACTTCATCACTAATACAACGCGACCTTTCTGCATTGTGGCATCCATGCACACAAATGAAAGACCACGAATCTTATCCGATAATACCTATTCGCAAAGGCGATGGAATCTGGCTCGAAGATTTTGATGGCAATCGTTACATTGATGGCATCAGCTCGTGGTGGGTCAATCTGTTTGGCCATTGTAATCCACGCATTAACAATCGAATCAAAACACAGCTCGATACTTTAGAGCATGTTTTACTGGCCGGATTTAGCCATGAACCAGCGATTGAACTTGCTGAACGTCTGGTACAAATCACCCCACCCGGTCTTGATCGCTGCTTTTATGCCGACAATGGCTCATCAGCCGTCGAAATTTCTATGAAAATGAGCTTTCATTACTGGCTCAATAAAGGGAAATCAAAAAAAACCAAGTTTATCACTCTAAGCAACGGCTACCACGGCGAAACACTAGGCGCACTCGCAGTAGGTAATGTCGATTTGTATAAAAAAACCTACGGCCCACTACTCATAGAGACAATCACTGTACCTTCGCCAGACTGTTACAACCGAGAAGCTGGTGAATCATGGAAAGAGTATTCAATACGCCAATTTGAAGCGATGGCTGAGGCACTGGAAAAGCACTCGAACGAAGTTTCTGCCGTTATCATCGAACCTCTTGTGCAATGTGCTGGCAATATGCGAATGTACGATCCCATCTATCTCACACTTTTAAGAGAAGCGTGTGACAATTATGGCGTACACCTCATTGCCGATGAAATTGCCGTAGGTTTTGGACGTACCGGCACACTGTTTGCCTGCGAACAGGCCGATATCACTCCAGACTTCCTTTGCCTCTCCAAAGGGCTAACAGGCGGTTATCTGCCACTTTCTGCAGTACTAACTCATGAATATGTCTATCAAGCCTTTTATGACGACTATGAAAACCTGACGGCCTTTTTACACTCTCACAGCTACACCGGAAACCCTCTCGGATGCAGCGCAGCACTCGCAACCCTTGATATTTTTTGTGAAGACGATGTTCTGGGAGATAACAGAAAACTAGCCGCAATCATGGCGCAAGCCACCGCGCACTTCAGTGAGCATCCAAACGTTGCTGAAGTACGTCAACACGGCATGATTCTCGCCATTGAAATGGTCAAAGATAAACAGACAAAAACACCCTTTCCGTGGCAGGAACGCCGAGGTTTAAAAATCTATCACCACGGACTTAAAAATGGTGTTTTATTGCGCCCACTTGGTAATGTGATTTACTTCATGCCTCCTTATGTTATTCAGAAAGCAGAAATAGAACACATGGCTCGCATTGCCTTTGAGGGCATCAATCTAGCCACTCGGTAAATAAACCACTCACCATGCGTATCCCTCGTATCTATACTGACCAAGCTTTAACCTGCAAGCAGAGTGTTATTCTTGAGAGTGCTGCGGCCAGTCATATTCATCGCGTATTGCGCCTCAAAGCAGGGGCAGAACTGATACTATTTAATGGCTTGGGAGGTGAATACAAGGCAATTATTGAATCTGCAAACAAACGTCAGATCACAATACAACTTACCCAGCACAGCACCAATGAAATAGAATCCCCACTGGATATCACACTTGTTCAAGGGATATCACGCGGTGAACGCATGGATTATACTATTCAAAAAGCCGTTGAACTGGGTGTGACTCGCATCGTACCAATCAAAACCCAGCGCTGCACCGTAAAGCTTGATGACACTCGCGCCAAAAAACGAATCGCTCATTGGCAAAAAATAATCATCAGCGCTTGTGAACAATGCGGTCGCAATCAAATTCCTGTTATTGAAAATGTAACCACTTATGAAAAGTGGCTTACGAGAGAACACAGCGCTTTAAATCTTATTTTAGATCCTACCGCCAATTCCACAGTCACACAGTTGAAAAAACCAACCACCGCCATTAACTTAATGATTGGCCCTGAAGGTGGATTTGATGACAAGGAACTTAACCTGGCAAAAATACACAAATATACCGGCATACGCCTTGGCCCCAGAATATTACGCACTGAAACAGCAGCGATTACAGCACTCAGTGTATTACAAACATTATGGGGTGATATATAATCGCCCCAGACCTTAATCAGGAAAGCGAAATTAAATATGCCTAACTCGCACAAAGTTCCACACTTAACCACCTCTCTCAGCGGCCCTCTGCTTGAACTGGAAAAACACTTACTGGAAAATCAGACCCAGATTGAAACATGGTTTCGACATCAATGGCTTGAAACACCCGCACCTTTTTATGCCAGTGTCGATTTACGTAATGCAGGTTTCAAGCTCGCACCCGTTGATACCAATCTTTTTTCTGCTGGATTTAATAACCTGAACCCTGAGTTTGCCCCGCTTTGCATTCAAGCCATTCAGTCCGCCGTTGACCACATTCAACCTACAGCCAGTAAAATTTTAATTATTCCAGAAAACCATACGCGTAATATTGGCTATTTAGAAAGCCTGGCCACATTGCATGAGATGATTATTCAAGCAGGTTTTGAAGTTCGCATCGGTTCCCTACAAACTGATCTGGAGCAGCCCAATGAAATTACACTGCCCTCTAAACGTACAATCACTCTACACCCTTTGATTAAAGCGGATGATCGAATCGGTACCAAAGGATTTGACCCCCACCTTATTTTATTAAATAACGATTTGACTGATGGCCGCCCCGCTCTTCTTGAAAATATCCAGCAACCTCTAACCCCACCCATGGCGATGGGTTGGTCAACCCGCTTGAAATCGAGCCACTTTATTCACTACCGTCATATCGCAGAGCAATTTGCAGAGATAATCGATATCGACCCCTGGTTGATTAATCCGATGTTTCGCCAGTGCGGTGAAATCAACTTCATGAAGCGAGAAGGTGAAGAGTGTCTGGAAAAAAATGTTGCGGCATTACTCAAAGCTATTCAAAAAAAATATGATCAATACGGTTTAACGGAAAAACCTTTTGTCATCATCAAATCTGATTCAGGAACCTATGGCATGGGTGTGATGACGGTTTACTCTTCTGATGAAATCAAGTCTCTCAACCGTAAACAACGCACTAAAATGGCATCAAGCAAAGGCGGTGGCAATGTTGAGCGCGTTATTATTCAAGAAGGTGTCTACACCTTTGAGACATGGGGCGAGGATAATGCAGTCGCTGAACCGGTTGTTTATATGATTGATCACTTTGTAGTTGGTGGCTTTTACCGTGTACATACGGGGCGCAGCAGCAGTGAAAACCTAAATGCCGCAGGTATGCACTTTGAACCCCTGGAGTTCGCATCATGTTGCAACACCCCAGACCGAAGAATGGAGCCTGATGCCGAGCCCAATCGCTTTTATGCCTATGGCGTGATTGCGCGATTGGCTCTGCTGGCTGCCTCACGAGAGATTGCTGAAGTATGAATAATAAAACCATAAATATCGGTATCGTCATGGATCCGATTGAGTCGATCAAGCCCCATAAAGACAGCTCTCTCGCAATGTTGATCGAAGCTCAAAAGCGTGGCTGGAAACTGCATTATATGGAGTTAAATGACCTCTATCTGCGTGATGGTCAGCCCTATGCAGAGCTTCAGAATCTGACCGTTTATGATGATAACGAACACTGGTTTGAACTTTCGAATCGCCGCAGCCAGCACATGAATACGCTTGATGTCACCCTTATGCGCAAAGATCCGCCTTTTGATATGGAGTATATTCACAGTACTTATCTGCTTGAGCAGGCTGAGCGTGCGGGGGTTTTGGTGGTTAATAAAGCGCAAAGCCTACGCGATGTAAATGAAAAACTGGGAACGCAGTGGTTCCCACAATGTACGCCCCCGACACTTGTTACACGCAATGCTCATGAAATTCGTAAATTTTTGGCTGAATTTGGAGATATCATCTTAAAACCTTTAGGAGAAATGGGCGGAGCTTCTATTTTCCGAGTGCGTTTGGATGACCCCAATATCAGCGTCATCATCGAAACCATTACTCAACATGCCCGTCGTTACATCATGGTTCAGCGCTTTATTCCTGAAATACTCGCAGGTGATAAACGAATTTTGATGGTCAATGGTGAGCCTGTTCCTTATGCACTGGCGCGCATTCCTGCTAAAAATGAGACACGAGGAAATCTTGCAGCAGGTGGACGTGGAGAAGGTGTTGAACTCAGCGAACGCGACCGCTGGATTTGTGAACAAGTCGGCCCTACTTTACGTGAACGCGGCCTGCTATTTGTTGGGCTTGATGTTATTGGCGACTATCTCACCGAAATTAATGTCACCAGCCCGACCTGTATTCGTGAACTGGATAAAATTTACTCACTCAATATTAGTGCTCAACTCATGGACTGTATTGAAGCAAAAATTAAATCGTGATCGGCAAAGCTTTTATAGCACTCTGCATTGCACTGCTCTGCGCCTGCAGCCAGCCCACAGATCAAAAATCCGTTTACGAAGAACAACTTTATGTCTTTGGAACGCTGATTGATATATCAATACAAGGGGAAACAGAGGAGAAAGCTCGCCAGGCAGTGGCTGCCATTGCACAGCAATTCAATGCAATGCACCAGCAATGGCACGCCTGGCAGCCGAGTCGGCTCACGGATATTAACCAAGCACTGGCTGATGACAAAAGTATCACTCTGATTGAATCAGAAAAAAAATTCATCCAGCAAGCATCCGAGCTCTCCATCAATAGCGGCCACCTGTTTAACCCAGCCATCGGCCACTTAATTGGCTTATGGGGATTTTTAAGTGAGGAACGCAGCAAACAACCGCCAACAAAATCATCAATCACAGAACTGATCACCGCCCACCCCACCATGGCTGACTTGATTTTTTCCAATCTTGAGCTTTCAAGTAAAAACCAACACGTTAAACTGGATTTTGGTGGCATCGCAAAAGGGTACGCCGTTGACTTGGCGATTAACAAACTAAAATCACTGGGTATTCATAATGCCATTGTAAATACCGGTGGAGATTTACGAGCCATTGGTAGCAAAGGCCAACAACCTTGGCGCATCGGCATTCGTCACCCCCGCCAAACAGCACCACTGGCATTCATTGAAACTCAGGGTGACGAAGCTATTTTTACCTCAGGAGATTATGAGCGTTACTTTACTTATCAGCAGCAGCGCTACCATCACATCATTGATCCACTGACAGGATACCCTGCAACGGGAGCGACTTCGGTAACTGTTATTTGCAATAACGGCCTGCTTGCCGATACAGCAGCAACAGCACTACTCATCGCAGGCCCTGAAAAATGGCAAACAACGGCCTTGGCAATGGGCGTTGATCAAGTTATGCTCGTGGATAATCAAGGCACTGTTTATATGACCTCTAAAATGGCAAAACGAGTTCACTTTATGGAAAAACCCGTTCGCCATATTGTAAAAAGCTTATGACCACAGCACCCCATATCACTTCGAATGACCGAATCAGCATGACTATTTTTTTAGCCATTGCGATTCATGCCATTATTATTTTAGGTGTCACCTTCAATATTAAACAGGTGGAAGATGAAACTGACAAACCTTTACCCACTATGGAGATCACCTTGGTACACCACTCAAGTGAAAAATCACTTGAAGAGGGAGATTTTTTTGCTCAAGTCAGCCAGGAAGGAGGCGGAAGTCGTGAAGAAAAATTACGCTTTTCCAGCCCCGTTTCAACCCCCTCTATTGCTACAGAGATCAGTGATAGTGACTCCATAACGCCCCCTGCATCACCACAAGAAGTTACCCCGACATCAAATCCGATAGTCATAGCACACTCAGAGTCTGACTTTAAATTACAAGCAAGTGAAAACATCACTAAAACGACACCTGAGGCGATTGATGCTGCTGAGTTATACGCCCGCAGTATGAAGATCGCCAGCCTGCAAGCAGAAATCAGTCAAGAGCTACAAACGGACTCAATGAAAAAAGGCGAGCGCACTATATCAGCCACCAGTACCCTGGCTCTTCGTGATGCAGTTTATTTGGAAGCGTGGCAATCAAAAATTGAACATATCGGAACGCTAAACTACCCAGAAGAAGCCAAACGGCGCTCCATTGCAGGCCGTTTGACTGTAGATGTTGCACTCAACCCCGATGGTAGCGTAGAAAAAATTACAATTTTACGTTCATCAGGGCACAAACTACTGGATGATGCCGTCAAACGCATTGTTCAACTGGCGGCTCCTTTCGCCCCATTTTCTGAAGAGATGCGCAAGGATACGACGCTATTACACATCCGCCGCACCTGGAAATTTTTACCTAACAATAGCTTGGAAGCAAGATAAGAGTGACCCACAAAAAAGCCCCGATACCAGCAAAAGTATCGGGGCTTTCAAGACCATCTGGTGTGGTAATTACTTACGCACCTTTATGATACGAAACCACCCGTTCAACTTCATTCTTGGAACCAAGAATAACAGGAACACGTTGATGCAGACCACCAGGCTTCACTTCCATAATACGCTCACGACCAGTTGAGCAAACACCGCCAGCCTGTTCAACTATCATAGACATCGGGTTAGCTTCATACAACAAACGTAACTTACCGGCCTTTAACGGATCCTTTGAATCTTTAGGATACATAAAAATACCACCACGAATCAGAATACGATGCACTTCTGCCACCATGGAAGCCACCCAACGCATATTAAAGTTTTCACCACGCGGACCATCGACTCCTGCCACACACTCTTCTACATAGCGCTGAACAGGCTTTTCCCAGAAACGCATATTAGAAGTATTTATTGCAAATTCGCGTGTATCTTCAGGGATCATCATGTTTGGATTAGTTAAAATAAATTCGCCAATATTTTGATCCAGAGTAAAACCATTCACACCATTTCCAGTCGTTAACACCAACATGGTCGAAGGCCCATATAACGCATACCCCCCACAAACTTGCTCAGTGCCTGGTTGTAAAAAGTCTTCAGCCGTTGGGTTTTCTACCCCTTCGGGGCAGCGCATAATTGAAAAAATAGTTCCCACTGAAATATTGACATCAATATTTGATGAGCCATCCAGAGGATCAAAAACCAATAGATATTTACCTTTTGGATATTGTTTTGGGATGGGGTAGATATCATCCATCTCTTCAGAAGCCATCGCTGCCAGATTACCTGACCACTCATTGGTCTGAGTAAAAATATCATTAGTAATAATATCCAGCTCTTTCTGTGTCTCCCCTTGAATATTTTCACTCTCAGCAGCACCAAGAATACCGATCAAATTTCCACGATTGACTTCATTTGATATCACCTTGCAAGCAGTCACAATATCATTAAGAAGCGAAGTAAATTCACCACTTGCTGTTGACAAACCGCGCTGCTCTTCGATAATAAATTGAGTAACAGAAGTACCATTATGCATAAAGCTTTCCTTTACATTGCTAGTCTGGAGATTATTTAAAAATATAGTTTTCTGACAAAATTATGCAATTTTTCCACCTAATTAGCAAATACTGGTATGGGATTTAAAAACCCCCTATAGGGGGTTTTAAGCGACGGATGAATTCAGGTTACTACCCCAGATACACATAACGCCATGCTCATTGGCGGGAAAAATGGCACATCTTTTGCAAATGTTAAAGGCTGCTTACGGAAATCCAATACAATACCTAGTTATGTGACCTAGCAATTATTTGGCGGATAGTCAGTCAAGAAGGCTTATTTAGTATAATCTCAAAACGATCTTCAAAGTCTGATATCATAAATTCTAGGTCATTTTTTTCATCTTGTAGATCATCATACTCTTCAGTATCATCTACAAGTGAGTCCATTTTAGAGTTTAAAGCTTCAATTTTTTCATTAGCTAGTTTTGTTGCCAAAATTAAGTTTTGTTTTTCCCTGCCGATTAATTCATCTTCCAGAAGTACATAGCATTTCCCATTTTCAATGTGATAAAGTGAGGGGAAGGACATAATTATATTTGCCCTACATTATTTTCGATACGGGTAAACATTGCTTTAACTTTTACATTCTCTGCGATTTGGCGAAGAAGTAGTTTAAAGTTATCAAGAGGCATATCAACAGCAGGAAATATTGTATAATGAGTGGCTTTATTTGGTTTTTTCCTTGAGTCGCTTAGTCCCAAACCGTGCGGAATGTCAACATCTTTAGGTATTTTGTACCAAAATTTTCCTGATATAGGTGCAGTCTCAATGTCATCAAATAGAGATATCCCTCCATTAATGCCACCCTTAACCCAGCATATTTCTCCACTTTTACCTGTTTCAACCTTCGAATCAACACCTTTATAACGATAGAAAATAATCTCAGCAAGATCTCGATTCCTTAGAATATCAATCTTATTGCTTTCTTTATTTCCTAAACGATATAAATCTAACGGAAAACATCCGTAATATTTCTGCGCCATTTTATTGCTCCTTCGTATGAATTAGTTTTTTTTTGAAGAAATAAGCGTATATTCTAACCGAATAATTACCAATACCCCATCTGAATATTTCACAAATGAAGAGGAGGAACCCTTGTATAGTCCAACTACTGTAAGTCGAATTCCAGTAGAGTTTTACCACGACAAACTGTACTCAATCTTCTTTTTAATTTCAGCCTTGTACACAAATAAAATGACTCTAAAAACTATTTGTTTGTGATATTTGCCATATTTTTTGCATATAATCAGGTTTATTGTCTATGTCTGTAGATTATGGGTCAAATTCAATCATTAAGCATATCAACCGATACAAGCAAAAACTAACGCTTCAATTAAAGATGCCTAATATGAAGGATCGCTTCAGGTATGCACTTTTACGCCCATATGGAAATGAAAAGCTCGTATCTCAAAGCAAACGCTATTTAACCTACATGGCCATTTTTGCTTTTTTGATTGCAACACTGGGAAGTGTGGCAAGTGGGTTCATAGTATGGCTGTGGTTGCCTGTACAGTTTGAACTATTTTCCCTTGGCACGATATTGGTTGTATTTATCATTTTGTGGTTGCTCAGCACGAAAATTATCACCTATGATCTACCCGAGCCCTTAACAACGATTCAAAAACTTCGCGCCCTTTTCTTAACACCTCATGGAAAAATATTTAATGGGTGTTTTTGGACTCTTGTTATTTACTTTATTGTTATTACGCCTACATTATTTACACTCACGTTACTCCCTGCTATTGATCAATTTAACCAGCAACAATTTTCCCATGAAAAAGAGCTGAAATTACAAAAATCCGGTTCTGACTACAGCCACCCCCTTAAATTGATCAACAAAGATATCGAAGAAGAACGAAATAGCTTTGACCTGCTCGTCAATGAAGAAGAAGGGGATGATATTGATAATATAGACTTAACAATAAAAAGCCTGGAGCACCTTGAGGAAGAAAAGTTTTATCTATTACAGGAATTTTCACAAGAAGATGCTCAACTCAAGCAGCTAACATTAGTGAGCCCACGATCATTATTCAATCTTTCATTACCGACCCAAATCAGCTCAACCCAAAAACACTTTCTAGAAAGCCAAGCACACTGGAAATATTCAGCACTTAAGCTTTTCTGCTTCTTTTTGCCTCTTTCGACCATTATTGCTTTGCTGGCTTTTAAACTATTTCAACCCATACCGGTATCACATTATCTAAACCAGCGATTGAGGCCAGAAATAGAGAGCAAAATAACGAGCACACCTACACACAAAACTATCAATAATGAAAGCGCCTTATCAGCAACATCACTACTCCGTTCAAACAATAAAAAACCATCAACCCTACAAAAACCAAGCGTACAACAAGAAACTACACAAGAAGACAAGATCACATATCTCAAGAAAAAAAGAGTCGTTGTTTTATCTGATATTGAATCTCTCGAAGGTCTCTTGAATGCAAAAAACATTACAAAAGAACGATTCATTCAAAAACGAAATATTCTTGAAAAAAACAGCCAGACTCTGTCAGAAAAAATCTTAAAAATGCTTTTAGAAAATGCTAAAACAGTATTAGCCACACATGATAATGACAAAAATAACACTAAAGACAAAAAAAAATCCAAAAAACTCTTAAACGCTTGACAGAAATTTTGTATACTCTTATCCCTTTAACTATAAAATTATAGGAACAACTATGGCGCGAGTCACTATCGAAGACTGTCTTAAGCATATTCACAGCCGGTTCGAATTAGTTTTAATCTCCTCCAAAAGAGCTCGTCAATTATCAAACGGTGCTGAAGCATTGGTTGAATGGGAGAATGACAAACCCACCGTTGTTGCACTGCGTGAAATTGCTGCAGGTAAAATCAACGCAACCATATTAGATGAAATTTCAGCTAAAGAACATGCAGAAGAGTCTTTGGTCAGTGAAGAAGAGTTACAAACTGCACTTCAACAACGCTAACAAGCACGCCAGCAGTGCTTGAAACACAAGCGGCCAAACATCCCGATACACTCACTCTGGTACAAGACTTATGTAGCTTGACTGAGACGTATCTGGATGAAAAACAAGTTCAGAGCATCAGAGAAGCCTGCCTATTTGGCATAAAAGCCCATAAAGGCCAATCTCGGCGTTCTGGTGAACCCTATATCCACCACCCATTTGCTGTCGCCAGAATTCTGGCCGGCATGCGACTGGACTGTGATAGCATCATTGCCGCAATTTTGCATGATGTGATTGAAGACACTGATATCACCAAAAACACACTGGCTCTTCAATTTGGTGACGAAGTAGCCGAACTGGTTGATAGCGTCACGAAACTCACACAAATTAAATTCGAAAGCCGCCTGGAAGCACAAGCTGAAAACTTTCGAAAAATGATGCTGGCAATGGTGCATGATATCCGCGTCATTCTTATCAAGCTGGCTGACCGTTTGCACAACATGCGAACTTTAGGCGCGATGCCCGCTGAAAAAAGCCGCCGTATTGCTCATGAAACTCTGGAAATCTATGTTCCAATTGCCTATCGTCTGGGCATTAACAGTGTTCGTACTGAGCTTCAGGATCTTGGGTTTAAAGCACTCCATCCGATGCGCTACCGAGCCATATCTAATGCTGTAAAAAGTGCGCGTGGACATTTTAAAGAGCTTGTTAGAAAAATTGAAAGCACGCTCCAGCTTCGACTCAAAGATGAAGGAATTGATGCTTGCGTTCAAGGCCGAGTCAAACACCTTCATAGTATTTATCGAAAAATGAAGGAGAAACAACTCTCGTTTTCCGAGGTGTTCGATGTCTACGCATTCCGCATCATTGTCGAAACACCCGACACATGTTATCGAGCACTCGGTGTTATCCATAGTATCTACAAGCCTGTGCCAGGGCGCTTCAAAGATTACATTGCCATCCCAAAAACCAATGGATACCAATCACTGCACACAATTCTTTTCAGCTCACACAAAATCCCCATTGAAGTGCAAATTCGCACCAAAGATATGGATAAAGTTGCCGATGCAGGCATCGCGGCTCACTGGCTCTATAAGACAAAAGAAAATACAGAAAGCAAGAATGCACACCACCATGTACGTGATTGGTTGCATGGTCTGATGGAACTGCAGAAAAATACCGAAAACTCTTTAGAGTTTATTGAAAACGTCAAGGTTGACCTATTTCCTGACAAGGTTTACGTATTTACACCCAACGGCGATATTATTGAACTACCACGTGGCTCAACCCCTGTTGACTTTGCTTATGCAGTACACACTGATATTGGTAATCGCTGTATCGCTGCAAAAATCGATCACCGTACCATTTCATTACGCACTCCCTTACATAACGGCCAAACAATTGAAATTATAACTTCCCCCAGTGCTCGCCCCAATCCAGCCTGGATTAATTTCACTGTCACAGGTAAAGCCCGCTCCAATATTCATCATTACCTGAAAAACCTCAAACAAGAAGATGCGATCAATTTAGGTGAACGCCTGCTTGACCAAGCCTTGCACGAACTTGACCTTTCGCTGATCAACCTCACCACAGCCCAAATTACCACACTTTTGGAGTCATTTAGCTTCAAATCAATGGATGATCTGCTTGCAGAAATTGGGCTTGGGAATTGTATGGCTGTTTTAGTTGCCAGACGCTTACAAAGCTCTCAAGCCATTGTAAAACCAACTCAAGAGCGTCGAAAAAAAATACGTCCTCGTGTATTTAAAAATGTGTTTTCAAACTACATGCCCTCTTGGCTACGCAAAGAGTCATCCCAACCCCGCCCTTTAGCTATTCGTGGTACCGAAGGCATGGTCACTCACTTTGCCAAGTGCTGTGACCCTATTCCTGGCGACCCAATTATTGCTCAGCTTACTGCAGGACGTGGCATCGTAATTCATACCGATATTTGTAAAAATATGACGGCACATAAACGGCCTGAAAATTGTATTGACGTACATTGGGAACGCCAAGTTGAAGGTGAATTTCCTGTAGAGGTCCATGTTGAAGTGGTCAATCAACGCGGCGTGCTTGCAACAATTTCAACCGCAATTTCAGAGCAACAATCCAATATAAATAATGTCAAAATAGATCAGCGAGACGAAAGTCATAGCTTATTAAAATTTACCATCACGGTACGTAACCGCAAACATTTAGCTTTGATTATGCGCAGAATACGCAGTATAAAGAATGTGTCACGTATTCATCGTGCAAAAAAATAACCAACAACTAGGGGGCACTTTATTATGATGCGGGAAATCATTAAAACAGACAAAGCACCGGAGGCCATTGGCACCTATTCACAAGCAGTCAAAATAGGCAGCACTGTTTACATGTCAGGGCAAATACCGCTCATACCCGATACAATGGAGCTTGTTGACGGTGATATGGCCGATCAAATCAAACAGGTTTTTAATAATCTGCAAGCCGTTGCTGAAGCTGCCGGTGGCTCTCTGGCTGATATTGCCAAACTTAATATTTTTCTAACTGATCTGGGGCATTTTTCACTGGTTAATGAAGTCATGGCGACCTATTTTCAGGAGCCTTATCCTGCACGCGCGGCGATTGGTGTAGCATCACTGCCTAAAGGGGCTGCTGTTGAAATGGATGCTGTGCTTGAACTTCATAACTAAATAACCCTTGCTCACTACGCTAAACGCTCTATCTGTAACAACGCTCAAAGGCGTTGGAGCACGTATTGCGGAGCGATTAGCTCTCCTTAATATTCACACCGTCGCAGACATTCTTTTTCACTTGCCACTGCGCTATGAAGACCACACTCATTTAACCCCCATCGCTGCACTTCGAGCCGGAAGTGAGGCGCTTGTTGAAGGCACTATTCTTCGCAGTGAAATAAAGCAGGGGCAAAGGCGTATGTTGATTGCTCACCTTGAGGAGAGTGGACACGTTCTCACGTTACGTTTTTTTCATTTCAATGCCCATCAACAGCAGATGTTAAAAAACGGAAATCGTATTCGCTGTTACGGTGAAATACGATCTAACAACATGGGATTGGAGATCATTCATCCTGAGCTTAAAAAATTAAGCTCAACGGAGCCTGAATCTGTCGAGCAAAGTTTAACGCCAGTTTACCCGACCACAGAAGGGCTACACCAGACTAGCTGGAAAAAACTAACGCAGCAGGCAATTAACCTTCTCGAAGAAAATTCACTGACCGACTTACTGCCTCAAGCCATCTGCCAACAATTTAATTTTATTCCTTTTGTTGATGCGCTGCTATATGTTCATCGCCCTCCGCCACATGCCGAGCAAAGCATACTATTACAAGGCAACCATCCCGCACAGCAACGACTTGCATTTGAAGAGCTACTGGCACATCACTTGGGGCTGCGGCAGCTGCGTCAAAACATGCAACAAAAAATGGCACCCAAACTATCCAGTTCAGATCAGCTGTTTAACGCTCTCCTCAAAAATTTGCCATTTAAGCTAACCCAGGCACAGCAACGTGTTATCGGTGAAATAAAAACAGACCTTCAAAAAACAACCCCCATGCAGCGCTTGATTCAAGGTGATGTAGGCTGCGGCAAAACATTGGTCGCAGTCGCGGCCATTCTAAATGCTATTGAAGCGGGTTATCAGGCGACAATCATGGCTCCCACCGAGCTATTGGCCGAGCAACACTTGAACAATATGCAGCAATGGCTTGAACCCCTCAATATCAAAGTAGGTTGGTTAACAGGCAAGCACAAAGGCAAAAAACGACAAGCACTGCTAGAGCAACTTGCGTCCGCTGAAATAGAGGTCATTGTCGGTACACATGCCCTTTTTCAGGAAAGCGTTGTTTTCAAAAAACTAGGGTTGATAGTGATTGATGAGCAACATCGCTTTGGTGTGCATCAACGCCTCGCTTTACGTGAAAAAGGGTTTCAATCAGGCCGTTATCCACATCAACTGATCATGACTGCCACCCCTATTCCACGCACACTCGCTATGACCGCCTATGCCGAACTGGATATTTCGATCATTGATGAGCTTCCTCCGGGCAGGAGCCCCGTTGAAACAGCCGTTATCCATGAAAACCGTCGTGATGCGGTGATTGTCCGTGTTCATCAAGCATGCCAATCTGGCAGACAAGCCTACTGGGTTTGCACATTGATTGAAGAGTCTGAAGTACTACAGTGCCAAGCGGCCTGCGATCGTGCCGCGCAACTCCATGAAACACTCACTGACATACGCATCGGCCTTATTCATGGACGTATGAAAGCGGATGAAAAAGCCGATGTCATGGCGAAGTTTAAGACCGGTGACATTGATCTTCTCGTTGCAACTACCGTCATTGAAGTCGGTGTTGACGTGCCAAACGCCAGCCTGATGATTATTGAAAATGCAGAGCGTCTGGGACTATCGCAACTGCATCAACTTAGGGGGCGTGTTGGACGTGGCAATACAAAGAGTGCTTGTATTTTAATGTATCGAGCACCACTTTCAAAAGTAGGTCGATCAAGATTAAATGCAATGAGAGAGACTAACGATGGCTTTGAAATCTCATCCCGTGATCTGGAAATTCGTGGCCCTGGAGAAGTTTTAGGAACACGTCAGAGCGGCATTGCAAAAATGCGCATTGCGGATGTCATACGCGATGCGCATCTTATAGAGAAAGTTGCCCAAGCCGCACCATTGATAATGCAGCACTATCCGCAGCAGGTTAATCCACTCATTCAGCGCTGGCTCAATGATGCGTCAAACTACGGCGAAGTATAGTTAATCAGCCACCGGATAGTCTAAATGAGCCACTCCTGAATCAACTGCTGCACGAGCGACCGCTGGTGCTACACGCTCAATCAAGCGAGGGTCTAGTGGGGTTGGAATAATATAGTCAAATCCAAACTCTAAATGATCCAGCTGGTAAGCTGTCAATACTTCATCGGGCACAGGTTCATGTGCCAAATCTGCAATCGCATGCACTGCTGCAAGCTGCATCTCCATATTAATACAGGAAGCACGCACATCCAGTGCACCGCGAAAGATAAAAGGAAAACCTAACACGTTGTTCACTTGATTAGGATGGTCACTTCGGCCTGTCGCCATTAACAGGTCGCTCCGTGTCTCGTGCGCTAAGTCGGGACTAATTTCAGGGTCAGGATTAGATAGCGCAAAAACAATCGGCTTAGGAGCCATTGCAAGCAACATTTCAGCCGTCACTAAATCGGGTCCGGAAACACCAATTAAAACATCAGCATCCTTCATTGCATCCAACAACGTCCGTTCTTCAGTATTCACTGCAAACACTTGTTTGTAATCAACCAGGTTTTCTCGATCTGTATGAATCACTCCTTTGCGATCAATCAACCGAATATTCTCTTTTTGAAGACCCAATTCAAGCAATAGATGCATCGCAGCGATGCCAGCCGCGCCAGCGCCCAAGCAAACCAGCTTGATTTGATCCATTGTTTTTTGTTGCAACTGTAAAGCGTTGAGCAAACCTGCGGCGATAATAATTGCCGTGCCATGCTGGTCATCATGAAAAACAGGAATATCCAACCGTTCAATCAACGCTTTTTCTATTTCAAAGCAGTGCGGAGCAGCAATATCTTCCAGGTTAATTCCACCAAAAGTAGGGGCAATATTTGCAACAGTTTCGATAAACGCTTCAGGTGAAGGTGCGTCCACCTCAATATCAAAACAGTTAATACCCGCAAATTTCTTGAACAGAACCCCTTTACCTTCCATGACGGGTTTACCCGCCAGCGCTCCAACATTACCTAAACCCAGCACAGCAGTACCATCGGTAATCACCGCCACCAAATTACCTTTGGCTGTATAACGGTAAGCTTCCTCAATATTCTCTGCAATGGCACGTACTGGCTCAGCAACACCTGGTGTGTATGCCAGAGCAAGATCATCTTGTGAAATACAAGATTTCGTCAACTCAATACAGATTTTCCCTGGCTCTGGGTAGGCATGATAGTGGAGTGCCGCTTTTTTTCTCTCTTCGTTCATTGCTGATTCATCCTGACATTTGTTTTTAACAATTAAAAAAGGGGCACCCTTTTTTAAGAGTGCCCCTTTATTTTCAGTACAACTGCTTCGATAAATTTCTTTATCGTCACAATACAGCTTAATGTTTCATACTGTACTTCTGACGGAACTTATCAACACGTCCAGCAGTATCTAGAATTTTTTGTTGTCCTGTATAAAAAGGGTGACAAGCCGCACATACATCCAATTGCAGGTCTTTGCCATGAGTTGAGCGAGTAATAAATTTATTACCACAACTACAAGCTACATTAATATCTTTGTATTCTGGGTGAATATCGGCCTTCATCTTTAAAACTCTCTCAATCCGTCATCTGTTCATAGTTGTTCAATAGCTGCCGTTAATCTAGTCAGATACTACAGTTATCAAACTTAAGGGAACAGCGGATAATACGCAAACTTGCAAAGAACGGCAACCCCTATTTTTTATATTCAAGCAAATAAAGGCAAGAAAAAGCATGGAACGCTCTACAGTCTATAACAACATTTTTCAGCATGAACAACTAGGTCTTGATGTAGAAACGATTAAACATTCATTAGTTCAGCGCCTAGAATACAGTATTGGTAAAGATCGCTTTACTGCAACGCCTCGTGACTGGTTCAACGCACTGGCCTATGTGACTCGTGATCGCCTGACAGAGCGCTGGATGGAAACCATGCGAACTTACTATAACAAGGATGCTAAGCGTGTTTATTACCTATCGCTGGAGTTTTTAATCGGCAGAACACTCACCAACAGTCTGCTCAATCTGGATATTTATGACAATTGTGCTGAGGCTCTTCAGGAAATTGGTGTAAAACTTGAAGATATTCTCGATGTCGAGCCTGATGCGGCTCTAGGTAATGGCGGCCTAGGTCGCCTGGCAGCCTGTTTTCTTGACTCTATGGCAACACTGAACTTGCCTGGTTATGGTTATGGCATTCGTTATGAATATGGCATGTTTAATCAAAAAATAGAAAACGGCTTCCAGGTTGAACATCCAGATAACTGGCTACGTTACAGCAACCCTTGGGAGTTTCCGCGTGCTGAAGTGCTCTATCCTGTTAAATTTAACGGCCATATTGTGCAATACCCTGATGATCAAGGTCAGATGCGTTATCACTGGGTTGAAACCGATGATGTCATGGCCATGGCTTACGACACTCCCATCCCTGGCTATAAAACAGATACTGTTAATAACATGCGCTTATGGGCTGCAAAATCTTCTCGTGATTTTGAACTTAAATACTTCAATCAAGGCGATTACATCAAAGCCGTTGAAAGCAAAAATGACTCTGAAAATATTTCCAAAGTACTCTACCCCGATGATACGACATTAACAGGGAAAACATTACGCCTGAAGCAGCAATACTTTTTTGTATGCGCATCATTACAGGATATTCTTTACCGTTTTAAAAAGCACCACGATTCATTCGATGAACTCCCGGACAAGGTCGCTATTCAGCTCAACGACACCCATCCAGCAATCGCCATACCCGAACTCATGCGCATTCTTGTAGATACCCACCACCTAAGCTGGGACGCTGCATGGGATATCACCACTCGCACCTTTGCTTATACGAACCATACCTTAATGCCAGAGGCGTTAGAAACATGGCCGGTAAAACTATTTGAAAAAATGCTACCCCGCCATCTGCAAATTATTTACGACATTAACCATCATTTTCTAGTAGATGTTTCTCATCGCTTTCCAGGCAATCAGGAGATGCTTCAAGAGCTATCGATCATTGATGACAATGGTGATAAAAGAATTCGCATGGCACACTTGGCTATTGTCGGCAGCCACAAGGTCAATGGTGTTGCAGAGCTGCATACTCAGCTCATGAAATCCACTATTTTTTCCAAATTTGATCAGCATTTTCCTGAAAAAATCATTAATAAAACTAATGGGATAACACCAAGACGGTGGTTAAACCAAGCAAATAAGGAATTAGCACAGCTTATTACAGCTAAAATTGGTGATGAGTGGATTACCGATCTGGATAAATTAAAAGCACTGAATTCACTTAAAAGTAATAAAAAATTCCAGAAGGAAATACGTGACATCAAACAACGTAACAAGCAGCATCTGGCTGAAATGATCACAAAAGAGCTGGGAATACAAATCAATACAGAGTCAATTTTTGACATACAAGTGAAACGTATTCACGAATACAAACGTCAACTGCTTAACGTACTGCACATTATTACGCTCTATAACCGTATTCGCCATAATCCACAAACGAGCACCGTTCCTCGCACCTTTATTTTTGCTGGCAAAGCTGCCCCTGCCTACACAATGGCCAAGCTCATCATCAAACTCATTAATAGTGTTGCAGAGATAGTTAATAATGACCCCGCTATAGGGGATCGCATGAAAGTTGTATTTCTTCCAAATTATAACGTTTCAGCGGCTCAAAAAATTATTCCAGCCTGTGACCTTTCAGAACAAATTTCGACAGCAGGCACTGAAGCCTCAGGCACCAGCAATATGAAGTTTGCACTCAATGGTGCATTAACGATTGGTACGCTGGATGGTGCTAATATTGAAATTAGAGAAGAGGTGGGTGAAGAAAATATTTTTATTTTTGGCATGAACACCACAGAAGTAGAATCACTTCGTACTAATGGCTATAACCCTAAAGACTATTATCATGCTAATCACGAGCTAAAAGAGACTATTGATATGATTGGCTCTGGCTACTTTTCTCCGAGAAACATTGATCTCTTTCAACCTATCGTTGATACACTGCTAAATCATGGAGATCAATATTGCCTGCTCGCTGATTACGCATCCTATGTAGCTTGCCAGGAAACCGTTTCAGACTTATACCTTGACCCGGGAGCCTGGACACAAAAAGCTATTGCTAATATAGCTAATATGGGTAAATTTTCGAGCGACCGCACTATCGGTGAATATGCAAAAGAGATCTGGAATACAAAGCCTATAAAAGTAAAGCTGTAGAAACAGAAAAGGGCGGCAAACTTGCATTTGCCGCCCTCTATTATGGAATTGAAGTCTTTGTTACTACTTTCGCTTCATTGATTCAAAAAATTCATTATTTGTTTTTGTATCTTTTAATTTATCCAGTAAAAAGTCCATCGCAGCCAGATCTTCCATCGGGTGCAATAATTTACGCAATATCCAGACTTTCTGTAATTCCTCAGGCTTGCTTAATAACTCTTCACGACGCGTTCCAGAACGATTGATGTTTATCGCTGGGTAAATACGTTTTTCAGCAATTTTACGTTCGAGGTGCAATTCCATATTACCCGTTCCCTTGAACTCTTCGTAAATGACATCATCCATACGTGACCCCGTTTCAACCAGCGCAGTTGCGATAATAGTCAAACTACCGCCTTCCTCGACATTACGTGCCGCACCAAAAAAGCGTTTAGGACGTTGCAATGCGTTCGCATCCACACCACCCGTCAAAACTTTGCCTGAAGAAGGTGCGACCGTATTATATGCACGAGCGAGACGTGTAATTGAATCAAGCAAAATAACAACATCATGCTTATGCTCAACAAGGCGCTTTGCCTTTTCAATAACCATTTCAGCGACCTGCACATGGCGGCTGGCAGGTTCATCAAAAGTGCTGGAGACCACTTCGCCCCGTACCGAGCGTGACATTTCCGTCACCTCTTCTGGGCGCTCATCAATGAGTAAAACAATCAGGTAACATTCAGGGTGGCTCGTTGCAATCGCTTGTGCAATCGTTTGCAGCATCATTGTTTTACCCGCTTTGGGTGGTGAAACAATCAAACCACGCTGCCCTTTTCCTATCGGAGAAACAAGCTCGATAATACGTGAGGTTAAATCCTCTGTACTGCCATTCCCCTGTTCCAGATTAAAACGCTCATTAGCAAACAGAGGAGTTAAATTTTCAAATAACACCTTATGCTTGGCATTTTCTGGCGAATCAAAATTAATTTTATCAACTTTAAGCAAAGCAAAGTAACGCTCACCATCTTTAGGTGGACGAATTTTCCCAGCAATAGTATCTCCTGTTCGTAAACTGAAACGTCGAATCTGGCTGGGTGATACATAAATATCATCGGGTCCGGCTAAATAGGAGCTGTCCGATGAACGTAAGAACCCAAAGCCATCCTGTAAGATCTCCAACACACCATCACCAAAAATATTTTCACCTTTTTTAGCATGTGCTTTTAAAATAGAAAATATGATGTCCTGTTTTCTTGCTCGGGAAACATTATCGACCCCCATAGATTTAGCAAGATCAAGCAGTTCGGTTACAGGAAGTTTTTTAAGTTCGGTAAGGTTCATAATTTATTTATTCACATGAATTTTTATGATAAGACCAGAGGTCGGCTGGTTGAATTTGATTAGTATCGGCGGGATTAAAAGTTTAGTTTGGTGACTAACAACAGGTTTTTGAGTCAATGCTATAAATAATCCCCACCCTTGAATATCGTTATAGGTGGGGCACAATTCTACTATAAGTTACTATCAATAAATGTAGTCAACTGTGACTTAGAAACAGCACCCACGCGTGTTGCCTCTACATTGCCATTTTTAAACAACATAATTGTTGGGATACCACGAATACCAAACTTGGGTGGTGTCACAGGATTATCATCAATATTAAGTTTTGCTACTTTTATTTTACCCATATATTCGTCTGCAATTTCATCCAGAATCGGGGCAATCATTTTACATGGGCCACACCAATCAGCCCAAAAATCAACTAATACTGGAACTTCAGACTTAATCACCTCAGCATCATAATTTGCATCAGTTACATAAATTATGTTTTCGCTCACTTAGTCTCTCCTTTAAGAGCCGAACTTTAAAAATTAAAATCAATAGAACCAATAATAGAAAATATACTCTCAATAAAAAATGTATTTGATACGTGGTTAAGTAGAAAGTCTGAGAGTTTTATTTATATAGTTAGAATTACTATCGACAGATATATATTACATTTGAGCTCAAACGACTGAAAATTGCAACCCTAACTATATATTTTTTCATTAAGCCCAATTTTCTTTTAATGGCGAAAATGTCTCATCCCACTAAAAACCATAGCGATATTATGATCATCAGCAGCAGCAATCACCTCTTGATCACGCATGGAACCGCCAGGCTGAATGACCGCTGTTACGCCTACATCTGCCGCACTATCCAGACCATCGCGAAATGGAAAAAAAGCATCAGAGGCCATCACAGAGCCTTTAACCTCTAAACCGGCATCAGCCGCTTTAATTGCCGCAATACGTGCACTATAGACTCGACTCATCTGCCCTGCTCCGACACCTATTGTCTGATCGTTTTTACAGTAAACAATGGCATTAGATTTTACGAACTTTGCTACTTTCCAGGCAAATAACAGATCTCTCATTTCATCTTCACTCGGCTTGCGCTTCGTCACGATTTTTAAATCAGCTTGCTTGACCACCCCTTGGTCACGATCTTGTATCAGCAAACCACCTGTCACCCGCTTGTAATCCCATTCAATGCGACCTTCTTCCTGTTGCTCCCAAGCACCGCAATTTAATACACGAATATTAGGCTTGCTCGCAAAAATAGCCAATGCAGCCTTTGCAATTTCTGGTGCAATGATAACCTCAATAAATTGGCGGTCAATCAATACCTTGGCTGTTTTTTCATCCAGCACCTGATTGAACGCAATGATACCGCCAAAAGCAGAGGTTGGATCGGTTTCATAAGCACGTTCATAGGCAGCTAACAAATTTTCGCCCATAGCCACTCCACAAGGATTTGCGTGCTTTACAATGACACAAGCAGGCGCCTGACCCAATGATTTAACACACTCTAGCGCAGCATCAGTATCAGCAATATTATTAAATGAAAGTGCTTTACCTTGCAGCTGGTTCGCTGTTCCAACACTTACCTCAGTGGGTGACGCTTCTATATAGAAAGCGGCTTTTTGGTGAGGATTTTCTCCATAACGTAACTCCTGCGCTTTTAGGTACTGTGCATTATAAGTATGCGGGAAGTCCGTGCGTCCACCTGAGCTTTGTATTGTCCCTAAATAATTAGCAATCGCACCATCGTACTCGGCTGTATGCTCAAAAGTTTTTACCGCCAGAGAGAAGCGAACAGTCTCTGAAACTGCGCCCTCATTTTTCTTCATTTCATTGAGTACTTTTGTGTAATCATCAACATCAACCACCACACTGACTGAAGCATGATTTTTTGCTGCTGCCCGCAACATGGCAGGCCCGCCAATATCAATATTTTCAATCGCATCAACCAACGTACAATCAGGCTGGGCAACCGTTTTAGAAAATGGGTATAAATTGACCACAACCAAGTCTATTGCTCCGATACCGTGCTCACCCATCACAGCATCATCAATACCACGTCGCCCCAATAATCCACCATGAATTTTGGGATGTAACGTTTTAACTCGACCCTCCATCATTTCAGGAAAGCCCGTATAACTCGACACTTCAACGACAGCAACGCCATGTTCGCTGAGCAGCTTTGCCGTTCCACCCGTCGACAATATTTCAACTTCAAACTCTTGCTCCAATTGTCGAGCAAAGTCGATGACACCACGCTTGTCTGAAACACTAATGAGCGCACGCTTTATTTTCAATGCAGAATTTCCTTAATATTTAGTTGGGAAAAGAGACTCAATGCTCGCTCCTAATCTAATTTATAGCGTTTTAATTTTTTGCGGAGCGTCGTTCTGTTAAGACCCAGTATTTTTGCTGCTTTACTCTGGTTTCCGCCGGTATATTTCATTACAACTTCAAGGAGTGGCAATTCAACCTCGTCCAATACCATCTGGTAAAGATTTTCCGGTGGCAACCCACCATCAAGGTCTTTAAAATACATCTCCAGAGCAATTCGTACACAACCACTTAATGGCTGTTTGTGCCGCTCAACAGTAGCATCCTGCTTTAATCCAGATTCGCTCATGCGACCTTTTCCATACAATCAAAAAATTCATGAGCCAAGTTGATTTGTTGTACTGATGACTGCAACCGATTCACCCGATGACGAAATTCAGAAGCGCCGACCTGCCCTTTACTAAACCAGGATAAGTGCTTACGCGCCATGCGTACCCCAGTATATTCGCCATAAAAATCGTACATTTTTTGCAAATGATCCAACACCATCGCTTTTATCTCGACGGCAGTCGGCTGCGGTGGAATGCGTCCTGTTTCTATATACGCAGCAATATCGCGGAAAATCCAGGGCCGCCCCTGTGCCGCACGACCAATCATGACAGCATCAACGCCGGTATAGTCCAGTACAAATTTAGCTTTTTCTGGCGATGTAATATCGCCATTAGCAATCACCGGAATCGTCACCGCTACTTTAATAGCAGCAATTGTATCGTACTCAGCATCACCACGATACCCGCAAGCACGTGTGCGCCCATGCACGGCCAAAGCCTGAATGCCAGACTGCTCTGCGATTCGTGCAATGTTAGCCCCATTACGGCTCCCCGTATCCCAGCCCGTACGAATTTTGAGTGTCACCGGCACATCAACAGTGTTGGTAACAGCCTCCAGAATTTCCCTGACAAGCCCCTCATTCTGCAATAACGCTGACCCGGCCATCACGTTGCAGATTTTTTTTGCTGGGCAACCCATATTAATATCAATAATTTGTGCGCCATTATCAACATTCATCTGTGCAGCTTGCGCCATAAGTGCAGGGTCTGAACCAACAATTTGAACAGAACGTGGTGCATCATCAGCATCAAAAAATGTTGCTCGCCGCCGTGTTTTATCACTTCCCCATAACAGAGAATTAGATGAAACCATTTCAGACACAGCTAAACCTGCACCCCATTGCTTGCACAATTGGCGAAACGGCGCATCAGTCACTCCCGCCATGGGCGCAAGTATCAAATTATTTGTAAGTTCGTATGGACCAATTCGCATGAAATTTTACTTTGAAAAACCTGATTACACCCAGCAATTTATGTTATCGAGTATAGGAAGAGCCGAACATCATACCAGAAAAATCACCCTTCCAGCGCACCACCACAACTACTCCCCTGCCCAGCAGTACAGCCATAACAGTGCCCTTTAACAACAATCGGCTGATTTTCAAGCATGGTTGCAGTTAATTCAGATAGATGCCAACGGCTTTTTCCTGCCCGTTGCAAAGGCAAATCAAGCATTTGATTAAAGTCACAATCATAAACAAAACCTTGCCAATCGACACTTAACTGATTGCGACACATTAAACTCTCCAGATTCTCTTGCCGGTATGCATTTTTTAATAACTGGATATACTCATCAAACTCACCTTTTGAAATCAGCATACTGCCAAAGCGCTTGATTGGCATATTTGTTAATGTAAATAACTGGTTAAATTCTATACTAAAATTGTCCATTAGATACTTTTTATAATCAACTTCCAAAGCCGCCTGCGGAGGAGGTAAAACAGAACCTTGTGGATTATAAACAAGATTCAACACCAAGCCTGTTGCGGCTTTCCCATACCCCAAAGCATTCAACCTTTGAAGCCCCTTAATGCTCGCAGCAAAAGTACCCCGACCTCGCTGCTTATCAACATTATCTTCAAGGTAGCACGGCAATGAGGCGACCACCTCTACTCTGTTTTTGGCTAAAAAGTGAGCGACCCCTTCATAACCAAACTCTTCAAGAATCGTTAAATTACAACGATCAATAACATGAACTCCCAAAGATCGGGCACACGCGATCAAATAGTGAAAGCTCTCATTCATCTCTGGCGCGCCCCCCGTCAGGTCCAGAACTTTGATCCCGCCTTGCTCCAAAAACCTGACGACATCGTCAACAACATCGCGCGCCATCATTTCAGTCCGCTTAGGACCGGCATCAACATGACAGTGCAAACATTGCAAGTTACAGCGATACCCTAAGTTGACCTGCAACACCTCCACTTTATTTCTCGTTACAGACGGAAACTCCCACTCTTCAAGCAGCGACAATGTATTGAGCATACCTAATTATTACTCCTTTTTTCATTACGACAACTCGCTACCAAAAAATGTTTTTATTTACTGTGACAGACCTCACATAAAAAATTAAAATTTACAAACTATTCAATAGTATGTAACAATGCTTGTGCGTTTTCTCAAGTTTACCCTGTATCCGCCGTTAACATGTTCGCAAGGACGAAGCTAAGCAACAAGGAATAAAGGAATGCGTTGCAACAAAAGGATGTTACTGTGTAAATCGTAACACATGGATCGGTTCTGACAGGAAGTCGGCCGCAAGGGTAAGGATTGAATGCAACTGGTCATGGAATGATCATGGCAGGATGCCTGTTACACAGATACAACTTTGAAACTGGTTTCACAGGAGTGAAATTCAGATAATGGAAGTAGTATGCTATGGATAGGGAAGAGGCAATATATATTGGAAGGCAAGATGCCGCTATGTCACATGGAGTGACAGCATGGAAGCAACAGTCGCGAAGGATTAGGGATAGATGCGATTGAAAACTCAGGGAGAAATGGACTGTACGCATTGCGCGTACCTTAGATTACGGGATGTAATCATTATTTGGCCAAGGATGGCCTCACCAACTTTTCATTTTCAGAATCATTCTGCGCATATATTCAGGCATAACTTGCTGCCATATTTACGAAAGTATCAACCCCCCAATTTCTTCAAACAACCCAGAGAAATCAACCTCCACCCATTCACAGCTCTTATTCGAGGTCAAATGCCGCTCTAAGATAGCAGGCATATCTATTTGACCACCCTTCTCAAGCTCTTCAAGACTGACAGCTTGTGGCAAAGCATCAATTAAAATACCCACAGCTCCATCGCCGCGACCAATAACTAAAATCTGAGACTCATTATTTTGGGACGACGTATAGGTTTCCTTGTCAAAGAGCAGCCCTTTTAAATCAAAAATCGAAACAATATTTCCACGATGATTAATCACCCCTCCAAACCATTCCGGCGTATTGGGCACAGGATAAATCACACCCTCATCAACAACCTCATTCAAAGTCTGCGAAGGAAGCAGCAAATGAAGCCCCCCGACCCGAACACCATAACGCACCACCCCAGCATCCGATTGCAAATCTGTTTCACTCAAAATATTTGGTTGGTTCATTGCTTCAATACTCGCCACCATTACATCATGCCTCCTCTGTTTTTCAGCAGATAATCTGAATATCGACTTTAAATGACCTAATGATTAGGAAACAAAGTCCGAAAGTTAATAGTATGAGATACAGCACAACTATCCTTTCGCTCTATTTATTAATCAGCAGCAGCTATTCACCGCCGATCTATTCGCTTGAGCTGTTCGGCATCAATATTGAAACTACAAATAGAAACCTATTACGCAGTGCGATTAAACAGGCGGGAGCCAAGCTGATACGTGAAGGGGGGCTTTCTAATTTTTATGATATTTATGAGAGTAACAAGCTTTTTGAAAACAGCGAACGTCTCTATACGGGCTTCATTAAAGAAAATGGAAATTTTGCTTTTCTGGAGTATCAATTTCCAACGCAATACCACCACACCATTCAACAAAAATTAGAAAGTAAATATGGACCAGCCGAATACAACAAAGGGATCTTTCTAACCGATAGCACCCTGCGCTGGAATATAGAAAATATTCTCATCACCCTTTATACTGATTTTTACAAAAACAAAAGCCTTCTAATTTATGAAGTTCCCGAAAACCGCGCAAAGCTCAATACTGAGTTCAACCAACAACGAATTCAAGACAGCTCTTTTTATTGAATTTACTCCAAACTCAACCCTTCGCTTGGTAGTATTGTTGAGTATAAGTTGAGAAATTGCCTTAAATTTCCTATTCTCTCCTCTATTTTAAACTAAAGGTACAACAGAATGAACAAGGTTTGCTGGTCATTAGCCTGCTTTTCGAGCGATAGAAAGACGGGCAACATTTCAATCATCAAACATGATGGGATAACTTCTATAAAAGAGATCCCGCTTGATCCTGCCACTGATACTGCAAAACCTTACAAGCCTGTTTTTCTTGGTATCAGCCGAAACGAGAAAGTGATCTTGATGAACCCTGCATCAAAAGAGATATATCTTGCTGATCGTTTTCCAACGGATGCATTTCCAGTACATGCTTATCCCGACCCATACTCTGACCGAGTTTGGTACATGAATGATGGTGATAAACAGACAGGTAACGATACTCTCAATTGTGGTACTCAAGGCTCTTCTGTCATGGTTGTCAACCTAGACAAGGCAGGTCAAAGTGAGTCGGCTAAAGTTTTAAAAACCATCTGTGTAGGGCGCGGGCATCACAATGCAACTTTTTCAGCACCTTCAAAAAGTGCACCCAATGTGCCTCATCGTACATTCATTTCCAACTTAAAAGATGGCACTCTCTCCGTCATTGGTAATGACCCTGATGATGAAGAGACCTGGTTAAAAATTGTTGCAACCATTAACTTATGTAATGCCGAAAAAGAAGAAAATGGTGAAGCTGGCATTCCAAACAACTCATTTCCTCATGGCACTGACTACTCGTCTCTTACTGGAAAGCTGTATTGCCTCAGTAACGGTTACGAACAAATACAAATTATTGATCCGATCAAAAATGTAATTGAAAGCACAATTGAGCTCAAAGGCAGTCGCAACCTGTTACTGCACCCTGCGGGACAATTTTTAATTGGTAAAGGTGCCGATCGAAAATCAGATGCTGAACATATTATTGGTGAGCTGCCTATTATTGATGTGCTAAATAAAGCGGTTGTAGGTATTATAAAAATACCCGATGTCTATGCTGCAAAATACACCTTCAGTCCAACAGGCGACAAACTCTATCTCGCTTGTGCCGCATCAGGCAATGATGCTCAACAAAAAAATGCAAAAACTGACATAATTCAGGTGTATGACACGTCTGCTCTGCCCAATATGCCGCTGCTCACCGAAATCAAAGTCGGACAAGCACAATGTGGCAGCCGCTCTGCTGATATACTGATGCAACAAGACGGCAGGGCACCCTACGTATTTGTAACCAACCCAACGGATGGCTCAGTCAGTGTTATTGATGCAACAAGCAATACCGTGATCGAAACAGTTATACTTAAAAACAGTTCAAGCCACGCTCGTCTTTACGACATATAAGCTATACAAATAAATGCAGAATTAAACCATGAAATACCTAACGGACGATTTACGTATCGTAGCACTCAAAGAGTTACTCGCTCCAGAAGACGTGCACCAAAAACATCCTATTACAGAGTCAGCTGCAAAATTAATCCTGGATACCAGACAACAAGAACATAACATTCTGACAGGAAAAGATGACCGCTTAATCGTGATCGTCGGGCCATGCTCTATTCATGACCCCGAAGCGGCTCTTGAGTATGCGACTCGCTTGAAAAAAGTAAGTGAAACATTGAAAGATGACCTGCTCATCATCATGCGTGTCTACTTCGAAAAGCCACGCACACGTGTCGGTTGGAAAGGGCTGATCAATGACCCTGAGCTGGATGGCAGCTTTCATATCAACAAAGGCTTGAATTTAGCTCGCAAGCTATTACTGGATCTCAACGAAATAGGGGTTCCTGCCGCGACAGAATACCTAGATCTCATCAGCCCTCAATATATCGCCGACCTCATCAGCTGGGGGGCAATCGGTGCTCGCACGACAGAAAGCCAAGCACATCGTGAACTTGCTTCCGGCCTATCTTGCCCTGTGGGATTTAAAAATGGTACTGATGGCAATCTAAATATTGCTGTTGATGCTATCTGCTCAGCATCACAACCCCATAACTTTCTTTCCGTTACCAAGGCAGGGTGCTCTGCAATCTTTGCCACCACAGGTAATGACGATTGTCATATCATTCTACGCGGTGGAAACAGCGCTCCAAATTACGATACCGAATCAGTCAACCTCGCAAGCCAGACTTTGAAGAATGCAGGATTACGTGAAAATATCATGATTGATCTCAGTCATGCCAATAGCAACAAGCAGCCTGAAAAACAGACTCAGGTTGGAAATCATGTTGCAAAGCAGATTGCCGATGGGGACCCTCGGATTATAGGTGTCATGATCGAAAGCCATCTGATTGGAGGGCGACAAAATATTGTCGATGGCAAAGCTCCAACCTATGGACAAAGCATTACTGATGGCTGTTTAAGCTGGGATAACTCCGTTCCATTACTAAAAAAACTAGCCGCTTCAGTACAGCAACGACGCAAAAAATAATTTTCAAAAAATCAACTGAAAATGCGCTATAATGTAGGGCTTTTTTCTGGGCATGAAGAGATGTTTCTTCATGCCCAGAAAGATACTACACATTTAAATCTTAACCGGAGAGATTGCCATGGCGGCGAATGCTAAAAGAAGATCTGTAATGACCCTCTATTCGGGCGCAAACTGTCCGTTAAGTCACCGCACTCGAATTGTGCTTTCTGAAAAAAATGTAACTGCCGAAATTATTATGGTGGAAAAAAATAATCTTCCGGAAGATTTAATTGACCTGAATCCATATAATACGCTACCGACATTAGTTGATCGTGACCTCGCACTATTTAACTCCAAAATCATTATGGAGTATCTCGATGAACGCTACCCACACCCACCATTAATGCCGGTGGAACCCGTTTTACGCGCTCGCACTCGGCTGATGTTATATCGCATTGACCGTGATTGGTATAGCCAGCTACCGGATATCTTAGGTAAAGATGACAAAAAGGCCGCAAAAGCACGCAAAGTCATTCGTGATGGTCTAACGGTTATTGCACCTATTTTTGAACAAAAAGACTATTTTATTAGCGATGAGTTTTCGCTTCTAGACTGCAGTGTTGCACCACTATTATGGCGCCTGCCTTATTATAATATTCAGCTAACCGCTGCTGCAAAACCTGTTTTGAAATATGCTGAACGCCTATTTGAACGTGAATCATTCCAGATCAGTTTAACTGAAGCCGAACGCGAATTAAGAGACTGAACAACTCGTGCAAAAACATAACAACCCAACCATGACACCTATTCGTCCGTACTTGTTACGCACAATTTATGACTGGATCGTAGACAATAATTGCACACCTTACATTTTAGTTGATACCAACCAGAGTGGGGTTATAGTTCCTGAGCAATATATTGAAAATAATCAAATCACATTAAACTTAAGCCCTGGTTCGATACGAGGCTTATCTTTTGACAATGACTGGGTGATGTTCAATGCTCGCTTTTCAGGAGCCGCTTGGGATATTGAAGTTCCCATGAACGCTGTGAATGCCATTTATGCACAAGAAAATGGCCAAGGCATGGTTTTTGACAAAAACCAGGAAGAAGCTCCACAACCACCCGCTCAAAAAAGCCTTAAGACAAAAAAACCTTCAAAACCTTCTTTAAAGATTGTTAAATAACAGCAATTAGGAGTAAAAAATATGACAATGGATGATCGTGACGGTATCATCTGGTTCGATGGTGAGCTGGTTCCTTGGCGCGAAGCTAAAGTCCATGTATTAACCCATACGCTGCATTATGGCATGGGTGTTTTTGAAGGCATTCGAGCTTATAAAACTGATAAAGGCCCAGCAATATTTCGCCTGCATGAGCATACCGACCGCCTGTTTCGCTCAGCTCATATTATGGAAATGGCCATACCTTTCGACAAAGAGACCATCAACGAAGCCACGATGACTGCCGTACGTGAAAACAATCTGGAAAGCGGCTATATTCGCCCTATGTGCTTTTACGGTGCAGAAAGCATGGGAATACGTGCCAGCAACTTGAAAGTACATGTGATTATTGCTGCCTGGCTGTGGGGTTCTTATATGGGCGTTGAGAACCTTAAAAATGGCATCAAAGTTCAAACATCTTCTTACACACGTCACCACGTTAATATTTCCATGTGCAAAGCCAAAGCCAATGGACATTACATTAACTCAATGCTGGCACTCCACGAAGCACTGCGCCACGGCTGTGATGAAGCCATGCTACTGGACAATGAAGGTTATGTCGCTGAAGGCAGTGGTGAAAATATTTTTATTATTCGCGATGGTGTCATCTACACTCCTGATCTGACCTCAGCGCTGGACGGTATTACTCGCCACACAATATTCCAGCTAGCAGATGACTTAGGCATTGAGGTCAAAGAAAAGCGCATTACGCGTGATGAAGTTTATATTGCTGATGAAGCTTTTTTTACAGGCACCGCCGCAGAAGTTACGCCGATACGAGAAGTCGATGGGCGCTCCATTGGCTCAGGTACGCGCGGCCCCATCACTGAACAACTACAAAGTAACTATTTTGATTTAGTACATGGTCGTAGTAAAACTCACTCTGAGTGGCTTACACTGGTTTAACCTAGAAGCGAGACTTAAATAACCTCCGAAATTGACATAAAGACAAAGCAACTTCAGAGGTTAAAAAATTTACGACCCTAAGCTCTTAAAAATACTACTCAACCGTCACTGATTTAGCCAAATTACGTGGTTGATCAACATCCGTGCCTTTCAAAATTGCTGCGTGGTACGCAAGCAATTGTAATGGTATTGAATAGATAATCGGTGCAATTGCATCTTCAGTTGAATCAACATGTAAAACACGTACATTTTCAGACTCCTTCATACCCGAAGACTCATCCGCAAATACAAATAACTCTCCACCTCGCGCACTCACTTCCTGCAGATTGGATTTAAGCTTTTCCAGCAACTCATCATTCGGTGCAACCGCAATTACGGGCATATCATCATCAACGAGCGCTAATGGGCCATGCTTTAACTCGCCCGCAGGATAAGCTTCAGCATGAATATAAGAGATCTCTTTAAGCTTTAACGCTCCTTCCATGGCAACAGGGTATTGAGCTCCACGCCCTAAAAAGAGTGCGTGATGTTTATCTGCAAAAAATTCAGCCCAAGCCTTTACCGCACTATTTAACTCCAGCGCCCGCTCAGCTTTAGCGGGCAGACTTTGAAGCTGCTTAACAAGTTTTGACTCTGTTTGTTCTGACATCCCATGACGTCGACCCAAAACAACCACCACCAACATTAATGCAGCCAACTGTGTTGTAAACGCTTTTGTTGAAGCCACACCAATTTCAGGGCCTGCACGCGTCATCAAAGACAAGTCCGAGGCTCTAACCAATGAACTTTCAGGCACATTGCAAATAGCTAAGGAGTAACCAAAACCTCGTTTTTTTGCTTCTCCAAGCGCAGCTAATGTATCTGCTGTTTCACCTGATTGAGAAATAGAAATAATTAATGAATTACGGCGAACAACGGGATTTCGATAACGAAATTCACTGGCCACTTCCACACTGCACGGAACACCTGCAATGGATTCCAACCAGTAGCGTGCAATTAAGCCCGCATGATAACTGGTGCCACACGCAATAATATGCACCCCTTTAACCTGATCAAATATCTCAGCGGCACCCTGGCCAAAAGCACTGTCTAAAACTTTTTGGCTGGTCATTCTACCTTCTAAAGTTTCTGCCAATGCACGTGGCTGTTCAAAAATTTCTTTCAGCATATAATGACGATATTGGCCTTTGCTTGTCGCATCAACAGTCAATTCGCTTTCATTGATTGGCCGTTCAATAACTTTGCCGTGTTCATCAAAAATCGTCAGAGATTCCCGTGTCAGGTCAGCAATATCGCCATCTTCAAGAAAAATAAAACGCTGCGTCACTGGCAGCAATGCGGCAACATCAGATGCAATAAAATACTCTCCAATGCCCACGCCAATGACAAGTGGACTGCCACGTCGTGCTGCAATTAATCTCTGAGGCTCTGATTTACAAATAACACCTAGAGCATACGCACCTTCAAGGTCTTTTACTGTTTGTTGAACAGCATCCAGAAGATCATTGCTTTTTTCAAAGTGCTCAAAAATCTGGTGAACAACGACTTCAGTATCTGTTTCAGACGTAAATTCAAAACCTTTTTCTATTTGCTCAGAGCGAAGCAGTTCATGGTTTTCAATAATACCATTGTGCACAATTGCAATATTTTTCCTGCAAACATGAGGGTGTGAATTTTTTTCGCTAGGCTTACCGTGGGTTGCCCAGCGTGTATGAGCAATCCCCACATGCCCAGATATCGAATCTGACTCCATAATGGATTCAAGCTCACTCACTTTGCCTTTAGCCCTGAGACGCTTTAGGCCACCCTGATCCTCCAAAACTGCAATGCCTGCAGAATCATAGCCCCGATATTCAAGTCGCCTTAAACCTTCAATAAGAATAGGAACAACGTCCCGCTCTGCTACTGCACCAATAATGCCACACATACTATTTATACCTTTTTATTACTATTTATTCTTTGTTGGACGTTGCCAATCTGATCGCGTTGTCTGTTTTGTTCGACTCAAGGTCAGTTCATTGGCTCCTACATTTTTGGTAATGGTTGAACCCGCACCGACCGTTGCACCTTCTCCAATCGTAACAGGAGCCACCAACTGTGAAGCAGAACCGATAAAAACATGATCTTCTATCACCGTATGGTGCTTATTGGCCCCATCATAATTACAAGTAATAGTACCCGCACCAATATTGACATTTTTGCCAATGGTTGAGTCGCCCACATAGCTCAAATGATTAACTTTCGAACCCGCGCCAACAACTGCTTTTTTAATTTCAACAAAATTTCCTATTTTAGTATTTTCGGCCAAACGTGTTTCAGGTCGAAGTCTCGCAAACGGACCTATATGACTGCAATCACCAATAATACTGTTTTCAATGGTACAGTTAGATAATACTTGAACACCTGAGCCGATTTGACTGTCTTTAATGACTGTATTGGGTCCAATATAGGTATCGTCACCAATCGAAACATCGCCTTCAAAAATGACATTAACATCAATCACTACATCCCGACCAATAGTCGCCTTTCCACGCAAATCAAAACGTGAAGGGTCATACAGTGTCACTCCTTGAGTCAGTAGTAATTGAGCCTGCTGCTGCTGTTTGTAACGTTCAAGCATTGCCAGTTGTGATTTATTATTCACACCGCAAATTTCCATGGGTGACTCTGGGTTCACTGCATTAATGTTGATACCATCTTTTACAGCCATTGCAATAATATCTGTTAAGTAATATTCGTCCTGGCTATTTTTATTGTCTAATACTGGCAACCACTTCTTCAGTAAATCAGCCGCAACAACAAGCATTCCAGTATTAATTTCATTGACACTTTTTTCTGCCTCAGATGCATCTTTTTCTTCAACAATACAGCTTACAGCTCCAGACTTATCACGAATAATACGGCCATAGCCAGCCGGATTGTCCAAGTAGGCGGTTAATAGCCCCAAACTTCGATTATGTGCGGCATCAACTAATGATTTTAGAGTATCAAGCTGTGTGAGAGGCACATCACCATACAGCACAAGAACTATGTTTTCCGAAGGGATAGTTGGTAGCGCTTGTGCAACGGCATGGCCAGTACCTAACTGCGCAGATTGTTCTACCCAATTGATTTCATAAGATTTCAGCCTATCTTTGACAACTTCACCCCCATGCCCATATACAACATGAACATCCACATCACCTAATTTTCTTGCCGTATCTACTACATGCCTTAACAAAGGCTTACCCGCAAGAGAATGCAGTACTTTGGGAAGTGCTGAACGCATTCGAGTTCCTTGGCCAGCAGCAAGAATAACCACACTTAACTTCATTGATATAAACCTTTATTATTCCACAACGTTGTTATTATCAGGAGTTAAACTATAAACCTTTAAGACACTTTAGATTGCTTTTCTGAAATAAAAAAGGCCGTATGAAAACGGCCCTTGGAATCTTTCAAAGTGTATTTTTGAAAATACCGAATCTAAAAATACAACTTTAACGCCTTCCTGCTTTACGCAATTTATCTAACAACTGCAACTGTGCAACTGCTTGAGCCAGCTCAGCTTCAGCATGTGCCAAATCAACTTCAGAGCCTCTATTTTTCAAAGCTTCTTCCGCTTGTTGTTTTGCCTCATTTGCTGCTGCTTCATCAATATCTTTAGCTCTCACAGCAGTATCCGATAAAACCGTGACAACGTGGGGTTGCACTTCAAGCATACCGCCCGAAACATAAATTGAATCTTCACCCTCAGAAGTTTTAATAACAACTTCACCGGGTTTTAGCTTTGCCAATAATGGAGTATGACGAGGTAAAATACCTAAATCTCCCATTTCACTTGGCGCAAATATCATTTCAGCAGTACCAGAGTATATTTCACCTTCAGCACTTACAATATCAACATGCATTGTCATGGCCATCATTATCCTCCTGCTATATACAGAGCTATCACCTGCTTAAAGAAACCCAAATGACAGCCCCAGAACCTTTAAGATTGATTACTTAGAATCCATCTTATTAGCTTTTTCTACGGCTTCATCAATACTGCCGACCATATAGAACGCTTGCTCCGGCAAATGGTCATATTCACCCGCAACGATTGCTTTGAAACCAGTAATAGTATCTTTCAATGATACATATTTACCTGGTGAACCTGTAAATACTTCAGCAACGAAGAAAGGTTGTGACAAGAAGCGTTGAATTTTACGAGCACGCGCTACAGACAGTTTATCTTCTTCTGAAAGCTCATCCATACCTAAAATAGCAATGATATCTTTCAGCTCTTTATAACGTTGCAATGTCCCCTGAACCGAACGAGCCACATCATAATGCTCTTGTCCAATAACCAATGGATCAAGCTGACGGCTTGTAGAATCCAGAGGGTCAATCGCAGGATAGATACCCAACTCTGCAATTTGACGTGACAATACAACCGTTGCATCCAAATGAGCAAATGTTGTTGCCGGCGACGGATCAGTCAAATCATCTGCAGGAACATAAACGGCTTGAATTGATGTAATCGAACCCGTTTTAGTTGAAGTGATACGTTCCTGAAGAACGCCCATCTCTTCCGCTAGAGTCGGCTGGTAACCTACCGCTGATGGCATACGACCCAACAGTGCTGATACTTCTGTTCCTGCCAAGGTATAACGATAAATATTGTCAACGAATAACAGTACGTCACGGCCTTCATCACGGAAGAATTCTGCCATTGTCAAGCCACTTAGAGCAACTCGCAATCTATTTCCGGGAGGCTCATTCATTTGACCATACACCAGCGCAACTTTATCAATTACGTTGCTGTCTGTCATTTCATGATAGAAGTCATTACCCTCACGAGTACGCTCACCAACACCCGCGAATACAGAAAAACCGCTATGCTCAATGGCGATGTTGCGAATCAGCTCCATCATATTAACGGTTTTACCTACACCCGCACCACCAAACAATCCGACTTTACCGCCTTTAGCAAAAGGGCATATCAAGTCAATAACTTTGATGCCTGTTTCAAGCAGTTCAGAGCTTGCTGCCAGTTCATCATAGGCAGGAGCCTTACGATGAATTGCCCATCGCTCCTCTTCACCGATGTCGCCTTTATCATCAATAGGATCGCCCAGCACATCCATGATACGACCCAAAGTTTTCTGACCCACTGGCACAGAAATCGGCGCACCTGAATTAGACACGGATAGTTCACGACGTAAACCATCACTTGAACCCATAGCAATGGTTCGAACAACACCATCACCTAACTGCTGCTGAACTTCCAAAACCAAACTGGTCTCTTCAACTTTCAACGCATCATATATCTTCGGCATAGCGTCACGCGGAAACTCTACGTCAACTACTGCGCCGATGATTTGTGAAATTTTTCCTGAACTCATTTATCCAGTTCCCCTTAAAATTGTGAAGTGACAAGTTTGACTTTTAAAGTGCTTTGTTTTCACCACTTGTGCAACCAAAATACCACTTGCAAACATCAATTAAACTGCTGCTGCACCCGCAACGATCTCTGATATCTCTTGAGTAATTGCCGCCTGACGCGCTTTATTGTAAACCAATTCAAGATCGTCAATAACACTACCCGCATTATCAGAAGCACTTTTCATTGAAACCATTCGAGCCGCCTGCTCACAAGCAATGTTTTCAACAAGGCCTTGATAAACGAGTGACTCAATATAACGAGTCATCAAAGCATCCAGGACATCTTTAGCCTCAGGCTCATAAAGATAATCCCAATGGTGCTCAAGCTCCTTTTCATCACTCGCCACGATTGGTAGTAATTGCTGAACCTTTGGTGTTTGAGTCATTGTATTAACAAACTCATTATTCACCACATAAAGCCGATCAATTTCGCCTTTATCATAAGCATCCAGCATCACCTTAACATTACCAATGATGTCATTCACAGAAGGCGTATCACCTAACTGTGTAATCTGAGCTTGAATATCTGCAAAGCGTTTAAAGAATGACAGTGCTTTTGAACCAATAATAGAATAAATGGCTTCAACACCTTTTTCTTTCCACTCTTTTGCAGAATTAATCGTAGCCCTGAAAAGGTTCGGGTTTAACCCGCCACATAAGCCCCGGTCGGATGAAATCACAATATAGCCCACTCGTTTGACCTCATCATGTGAGGTCAAATAAGGGTGGTTATATTCAGGATGTGCATGTGCAAGGTGACCAATTACGTTACGAATTTTTTCTGCATAAGGCCTTGAAGCAGTCATTCGCTCCTGAGCTTTCCGCATTTTACTCGCCGCGACCATCTCCATGGCACGCGTTATTTTTTGAGTATTTTTTACACTCTTGATTTGAGTGCGGATCTCTTTTCCAACGGCCATAACGAGTCCCCTTTACCAGACCTGATTTGCTTTAAAGCTCTCAAGTGCAGTCTTCAAACCCTTTGCAATTTCATCATTAAAATCACCCGTATCGTTGATACGTTTCATTAAATCAGTATGCTCAGATCCCATAAAAGAAAGCAATGCACCTTCGAAAGAACCCACTTTTTCAAGCTCTACATCATCAAGAAAACCTTCATTCGCAGCAAATAGAGAAACCGCCTGCTGTGCAACACTCAAAGGAGAGTATTGAGCCTGTTTCATCAATTCAGTCACGCGTTGACCGCGCTCCAACTGCTTACGTGTTGTTTCATCCAGATCAGATGCAAATTGAGCGAATGCGGCCAATTCACGATATTGAGCTAAATCAAGACGTACACCACCACCAAGCTTTTTAATAATCTTGGTTTGTGCTGCACCACCCACACGAGAAACTGAAAGACCTGCATTAATCGCTGGTCTTATACCAGAGTTAAACAGATCAGTTTCAAGGAAGATTTGACCATCAGTAATAGATATTACGTTCGTTGGTACAAATGCAGATACATCTCCGCCTTGGGTTTCGATAATAGGCAGCGCAGTTAAAGAGCCTGTCTTGCCTTTAACTTTCCCGCCAGTGATTGCTTCAACATGCTCAGCATTAATGCGCGCCGCACGCTCAAGCAAACGAGAATGAAGGTAAAATACATCACCAGGATAAGCTTCACGACCAGGTGGACGGCGAAGTAACAAAGAGACTTGACGATATGCCCAAGCTTGCTTGGTTAAATCATCATATACAATCAGCGCATCTTCGCCACGGTCACGGAAGTATTCTCCCATTGTGCAACCTGAATAAGGTGCAATATATTGCATTGCAGCAGATTCTGACGCAGCAGCTGATACAATAATTGTATGCTCTAATGCACCATGCTCTTCCAACTTGCGTACCACAGCGGCAATAGAAGATGCTTTTTGACCAATCGCAACATAGATACATTTAATACCTGTGCCTTTTTGATTGATAATTGCATCGATAGCAACTGCTGTTTTACCCGTTTGACGATCACCAATGATTAACTCACGCTGACCACGCCCAACTGGAATCATCGCATCAACAGCCTTCAGACCTGTTTGCACAGGCTGATCGACTGATTTACGACTAATAACACCAGGCGCAACCTTTTCAATAGGCGAAGTTCCAGACGCTTCAACAGGCCCTTTACCATCAATCGGGTTACCCAAAGCATCGACTACACGCCCTAATAGCGCTTCACCAACAGGAACTTCAAGAATACGTCCAGTACACTTTACAGTGTCACCTTCAGATATGTGCAGATAAGAACCTAAAACAACAGCTCCTACAGAATCACGCTCCAAGTTCAAAGCCATACCGTATGTATCGCCAGGAAATTCGATCATTTCCCCTTGCATTACATCTGCCAGCCCGTGGACACGAACAATACCGTCAGCCACACTGACAACAGTTCCTTCCGTACGAGCTTCGGTTACAGCTTCAAAATTTTTAATGCGCTTTTTAATTAAATTGCTTATTTCGGAAGCACTCAATTGCATTTTGCTTTTCCCCATACGGCCATCAACGTGACAATGCGCTAGCTAGCTTTTGCAGTTGTCCAGTTGCAGACCCATCAATAACTAAATCACCCGCGCGAATAATTGCCCCACCCAATAGACTTTCATCTATGGAACAAGTCAAACTCACTTCACGCCCCAGCCGCGCCTTTAAGGCCTCTGCAATTTTTATCTGCAGCGCATTGGTTACTTTAAATGCTGAAATAACTTCAGCCTCTATTGTTCCCTCAGCTTCAGCTCGATAAGATTCATAAAGTGTTACAATCTCTGGTAAAAATGATAATCGATTATTATCAATCAGTAGACGAATCAAGTTTTCTACCGGCTTACCAAGATTTTTTCCGCAAACACCCAGGAATAGCTTTCCCAACTGATCCTTTGACAAGCGAGGGTTAGAAACCACAGCTTGCATTTCAGGATTGACGGCTACAGAAGCTGCCAATTCCAAACCATTAGACCAACCGGAATAGTCTTTTTGACTTTTAGCCATTTCAAATACAGCCTGAGCATACGGCCTTGCGATTGTGCTTTTCTCAGCCATTACTCAACACTCATTATATTTGCTTAATCAAATCTTTCATCAATTTATCGTGAGATTTGTTATCAATCTCACGACCAAGAACCTTTGATGCACCTGCGACAGCAATTTCTGCGACCTGGCCGCGTAATTGCTCTCTCGCACGACTGACTTCCTGATCAATCTCAGACTGAGCTGACGCTTTTATACGATCACCTTCAACCTGTGCTTTTTCTTTAGATTCTTCAACGACAATTGATGCACGCTTTTCAGCTTGAGCTAACACTTCAGCTGCTTGAGTCTTTGCTTCTTTCAAAGTCTCTTTAGCATGCTTCTCTGCCAACTCTTGCTCATGCTTACCCTTTTCAGCCGCTGCCAGACCATCCGCAATACGCTTCTGACGATCTTCCAGCATGGCATTCACCGGGGTCCACAAATACTTATTGACAAACCATATCAATAAGATAAACGCAATCATTTGAAAGATAAGAGTTACGGTAATATTCATTTCGTTCCTCCTCGCCCAAACTGGCTCAGACTAGTCAATATGACCTAGCCTATTGCCATAATGGCAGCTTCCAAAGCACCAACGAACGGGTTGGCGAACAAGAACCACATAGCGAACGCTAAAATGATGAAAGGAAAAGATTCCATCAAACCAGCAAAGATGAACATATTCGTCATTAAAGCAGGGCGCATTTCTGGCTGACGAGCAATGCCTTCCAGAGTTTTCGCACAAATCAGACCCCAGCCAATAGCTGAACCCATACCTGCTGCTGCCAAAATCACACCTACACCCACTGCGGTGTAAGCATAGATCATCGATAACATGTCGGCTGTCATTATTTATTTCCTCCAAAATTAAACATAAAAACAACGATAATAAAACTTCCTAAAACACCAGTTTTATAAACTAATGATCTTCAACGTGAGCCATTCCCAGGTAGACAATCGTCAATACCATAAATATAAATGCCTGCAACGTAATAACTAGTAAGTGGAAAATCAACCATCCTAAATCGAGAAGTACCTGCAACCCACCCCAAAACATACCGCCCAACAGGCCTGCGGTTACAAACATGGTTCCACCAATTAATGCAATCAACAAAAAGACAAGCTCACCCGCAAATAGATTCCCAAAAAGACGTAAACCGAGACTAAGTGGCTTAGCAATCTCTTCAATAATCGACATCACAATATTAACTGGCACGAAAAACTTACCAAACGGATGGAATAAAAACATTTTAAGATAGCCTACAGGGCCTTTTATTTTGATGTTGTAATAGACAATCAGTGCAAACACAACCAAAGCCATCGCAAATGTCGCACTTAAATCTGTAGTTGGCACCGCCTTCAAATATTCAATACCAAATATTGAGTTCGCCAGCACTGGCAACAGATCAACAGGAATTAAATCCATAGCATTCATCAACCATACCCAAACGAATATAGTCAAGGCAAGCGGTGCAATCAATGGATTATGACCAGGAAATGTATCTCTAACCTGCTGAGCAACAAAGTCAACAATCGTCTCTACAAAATTTTGAAAGCCGCTGGGTGTATCAGAGACTAAACTCCGTCCCAAGCGCCATGAAACCACCATAATCAGCGCCGCAAGCGCATAACTAAAAAAGATCGTATCCAGATGCAACGCCCAAAAACCTGTTGCTTTATGTGTTATCGGATCACACTGCCCTGCACACAGGTTAGTTAAATGATGCTGTATATACTGGACGGTACCACCACCAGAAGCTGCTTCAGCCAATGCTTTGTCCCCCGAGTCCCTAATTATCTAGACTAAAATAAATTTCATCAGCGCACACCTGCTATATAAGCCAACTGTGCCAGAGAAAAACCAACTACAACCGCCAGAGGCGCTAATTCAAGCACCGCCAAGCAGATAACAAACATAACGAGCACCAGCACAAAACGAAATGCAGCGCTCACATATAAAATAATCTGACTGCCACTGGGGTTACGAAGCGATAAAGAAGAAGACCACCTCATACTTCCCCATGAAACTAGAGTCGCAATCAAACTGACTGCACCACCAGCGACAGCAGACACCCCATGCAAGGTGCCCGAAAAATACATAAAAACTCCAGCAACTACTAAAATTACTAGTAACTGAACTTTAATAACCTTGCGACTCTCTGCTGCGAGCCTCTGAGCTGTAACATCCATCACAACCGACTCAAAAGCTTATAAACCTTAAGGCCGCCGCCAACAAAGCCAAGCGCGCCGAATAGTAACATGAACATGGGTGTGGTTTCCAGCCAATAATCAACGCCATACCCCAACAAAAATCCACTCACAACTATTGAGGTCAACATAGTGCCCACACCGACAAGCAATAGCGATGCCTTCTTGTCTTTCTCACTATTCAACAACACGCACCTACAAACTTTCGGTAGAGGAGTATAGCGATAAGTAAATTGTGCCGCAAGTGGAGAATCCTTTATTTTAAATGAGCCAAAATACCATCCAGTTCATCCAAACTATTGTAGTGAATAGTGACACGCCCTTTCCCCTTGGAGTTGTGTTGAACTTTTAGTTCAGCACCAAGCTTTTCCGACAGAGTCTCTTCTAGTTTTTTTATGTCTGGATCAATATATCTATGCTTTTCAGGCTGATCTGACCCAGCCAGCACTGACCGAACCAGATGCTCCGTTTCCCGTACAGTCAAACCACGTTTAACAACCTTGGTTGCAGCCTGCTTTTGCTCTTTTTCTGTTAAACTTAACAAAGCACGTGCATGCCCCATCTCCAGCTCACCCCTCACTAGCATGGTCTTCACATGCTCATGCAAATCCAGCAAACGCAGCAAATTTGTGACTGAAGTACGTGACCGCCCCACCGCTTCAGCAGCCTCTTGATGCGTTAACGAAAACTCTTCAATTAACCTTTGCAGCGCACTGGCCTCTTCCACAGGATTTAGATCTTCCCGCTGGATATTTTCAATCAAAGCAATTGCAATGGCCGTCTCATCCGGCACATCACGCACGACAGCCGGAATATCTTGCAATCCCGCCATCTGCGAAGCTCTCCAACGCCGTTCACCCGCTATTATTTCGAATTTTTTATCGGAAATAGCTCGAACAACAATAGGCTGAACAACCCCTTGAGCCCGAATCGAATTAGCCAGCTCTTCCAGCGTCTCCTGCTTCATATCAATACGCGGCTGATACTTGCCCCGCTGAACCATATCAACAGGCAAAATGCGTAACTCACTATTGTCATTCGTGACATGAGGCTCATTTAAAACCGGCCGGACATCACCCAACAATGCACCCAAGCCTTTACCTAACCCTCTACGCTTTGCAATCATCGTTCCACTGAACCTTGAATTTTTTCTTTACGAATCATCTCACCCGCCAATGCTAGGTAGGCCATTGCTCCAGCCGAAGTACCATCATAATGCATCGCTGGAGTCCCATAACTAGGCGCTTCTGCAAGCCGCACATTGCGCGGAATAATTGCGTTATAAACTTTAGCGCCAAAATGGGAGAGCAGCTGCTCTGAAACCTCTTTGGCTAATTTATTTCGCGGATCATACATTGTACGCAACAAACCAAAAACCTGAAGACCAGGGTTGAGAGAGACTCTAATCTGATCAAGGATATCCATCAATGCCGTCAACCCCTCAAGCGCATAATACTCACATTGCACAGGAATAATAACTCCTTGCGAAGCGACCATTGCATTCACGGTCAGCATATTCAATGATGGAGGGCAATCAATAAAAACATAGTCGTAATCTTTTGTAACCTTATCCAACGCCCATTTAAGCTGCTGTTCACGCTGAAATATATTCATAAGCTTAACTTCAGCAGCCGTCAGATCAGCATTAGCGGGCAGTAGCATATAACCCGCCTCACCCACAGAAATTATTGCATCTTTAATATCACATTGGCCTAACAATACATCATAGACTGTTCTGTCCTGAGCCACCTTTTCAACGCCACTTCCTGTAGTTGCATTCCCCTGCGGATCGAGATCCACCAACAAAACCCGCCGACGTATTGAGCTTAATGATGCGGCAAGATTAATACTTGTCGTTGTTTTACCAACCCCGCCTTTTTGATTTGTCACTGCAATTATCATAATCGAATTTCGAAACACTCAAGTTTTTGTTGCCGTTGATTGACTACAACCAATCTCCACAACATGCCTTTCTGCAGCCAAGCCAGGGACTTTTAACGCATGCACTGCAAGCACTTCACAACCTCCGGTCAACGCATTCATCTCCTCATCAGGAAAACACCCTTTCATCGCAAGCAACTTACCGCCTTTTCCGCAATACGCCACTGCCTCAGATGTAAATTTATGAAGACTGCTAAAAGCACGCGACACCACAATATCAAAATCATGATGTGCATTATAATTTTCTAAACGGCAATGTACCACATCTACATTTTTCAAGCCCAATTGAGCAACGACCTGCATTAAAAAATGAGTACGCTTCCCAAGTGAATCCAGCAATGTAAAATGCTGCTCAGGCAAAGCAACGGCCAACGGTATGCCGGGTAAACCTGCGCCCGTACCAACGTCCAATATATACTTCCCTGACACATAAGGCAGAACTGACAAGCTATCGAGCAAGTGACGAACAACCATTGAATCAGGGTCACGAACACTTGTTAAGTTCATTGCCTGATTCCACTTCACCAGCAAATAAAGATACTCAATCAAAGCTTTTTGGCGATTTTCAGGTAGAGCAATATTTAACTCCTCACACCCCTGAGCCAACTGCTCAAGTAAAGCCCCTCTATTAAAATTACGCATACTTCATGCACTTTTTGCTTTTTTCATATAGACAATTAACAAAGATATTGCCGCAGGTGTTACACCAGAAATTCGTGCCGCTTGTCCAACCGTTACAGGACGAGTATCACCAAGCTTTTGCTGCACCTCTACAGAAAGGCCTGACACCTTTTTATACTCAAAATCAGAGGGAATAATTAACGCTTCATAACGACGATGCTTCTCAATTTCTACCTGTTGCCGCTCAATATAGCCCGAATATTTTGCTTGAATTTCAATTTGAGCGGCAACACACTCATCACTGACCCCAGGCCCAGCACTCTCCAGCGCCATCAAATCGAAGTAGCCAACATCAGGGCGACGCAATAACTCTGATAATTTATGCTCTCTTTTGAGTCGACCACCAAACAGCTTTTTACTTTCAGCTTCGCTTAATGCAGCAGGCTGCAAAACTGTGCTCAGCAGTCGTTGTTGCTCTTGCGCAATCAATTCACGCTTTTTCTCAAAAGAGCTCCAACGCTCATTACCAACCAAACCTAATTCACGCCCCTTAGGTGTCAAACGCAAATCTGCGTTATCTTCTCTGAGAAATAAACGATGTTCAGCGCGACTGGTAAACATTCGGTAAGGCTCCTGTGTGCCTTGAGTCACCAGATCATCAATCAACACGCCGATATAAGCTTCATCACGTCGCGGTGACCAGGCATCAAGCCCTTGCACGAAACGTGCCGCATTTAAGCCTGCGATCAACCCTTGTGCAGCGGCCTCCTCATAACCTGTTGTACCATTAATTTGGCCTGCAAAATATAGCCCTGAAATATTTTTTGTTTCAAGCGATGGTTTTAAATCTCGCGGATCAAAAAAATCATACTCAATCGCATACCCAGGCCGAACAATATGTACATTTTCAAATCCAGCCATTGAGCGAACAAAATCATACTGCACATCAAAAGGAAGGCTGGTGGAAATCCCGTTTGGATACACCTCATGCGTATCCAGGCCTTCAGGCTCCACAAAGATTTGGTGTGAATTTTTATCAGAAAAACGCACCACTTTATCTTCAATTGAAGGGCAATAACGAGGCCCTACCCCTTCAATTTTCCCAGTAAAAAGTGGTGAACGCGACATCCCTTGGCGAATAATTTCGTGTGTTTCTTCATTTGTTTTTGTAATAAAACAGGAAACTTGACGAGGATGTTGCTCTTTTTCCCCCAGAAAAGAAAATACGGGGACAGGTGAATCACCGGGCTGCTCCTCCAGCTTGCTATAGTCAATCGTTCTGCCATCTAAACGTGGGGGCGTGCCCGTTTTCAATCGTCCGGTACGAAAGGGTAAGTCCCTTAATCGTTGGCCTAATGCATTTGCTGCGGGGTCACCCGCCCTTCCTGCCTGATAATTGGCTTCGCCAATATGAATGCGCCCAGTTAAAAACGTACCCACAGTCAACACTACACTGGGCGCAAAAAATTTAAGCCCCATTTGCGTCACCACACCCGCAACGTGCTCTTGATCTAAAATTAAATCTTCTACAGCTTGCTGAAAAATAGATAAATTCGACTGATTTTCTAATACTGACCGCACAACTTGCTTATATAAGGTTCGATCGGCTTGAGCTCGCGTTGCACGCACTGCGGGCCCTTTGCGTGAATTTAATATCCGAAAATGAATGCCGGCCATATCAATGGCATGCGCCATCAACCCACCCAGCGCATCAACCTCCTTGACCAAATGACCCTTGCCAATACCACCAACCGCTGGATTGCAACTCATCATACCCAGCGTATCAACATTATGAGTCAATAATAACGTACGAGAGCCCGCGCGTGATGCAGCTAATGCTGCCTCTGTTCCCGCATGGCCACCGCCAACAACAATAACATCAAATTTTTCTTGGTAATTCACAGCTTATATTCAACTTTTAAGTATAGCTTGAATAGTATCATGCACACCCCCAATCACCGCAAAGATTATGAAGCAGGCAACATTCGCACCTCTCTATTTGTGGGTTTTGGAACTTGATGGCGATCCAGAAACAAGCGCTTAACTGATAATCTATGCCGTATATTGAATCAAGGTTAAGTTTTGTATCTAATGGGTCGTAATAATTGATACTTCATAACGGACTAAACAAATAACGGAGTAATGACAGGGCTGTGGAATTTTTAAAGAAACTCCTGGGTGTCAAAAAATCGCCATTGATTGGCCTGGATATTAGCTCAACAGCCGTCAAGCTTGTTGAGCTAAGCCAAGCAGGTTCGCATTTCAAAGTGGAACGTTACGCTGTTGCTCCATTGCCAGCCAACGCAGTAATTGAAAAAAACATTAACGATCTTGAAGCAGTGGCTGCATCCGTTCAACGAGCCATGCATCGCTCCGGCACACGCTCCAGAAATGCCGTTGCCGCCGTGGCTGGGTCAGCAGTCATCACCAAAATCATCACCATGCCAGCGGAAATTTCTGACAAAGAAATGGCGGCTCAAATAGAGCTCGAAGCGGATCAATATATCCCTTATCCGTTAGAAGAAGTTAATCTCGATTTTGAAATTATCGGTCCCACACAGGATAACCCTGAAAAAGTTGATGTCTTATTGGCTGCATCACGAAGTGAAAATGTTGATACCAGAGTCGCCGCCGTTGAATTAGGTGGAATGCATGCAAAAGTTATTGATGTCGAAGCATTTGCAATGGAGAATGCTTTCGCACTCATTGCCTCACAATTTCCCAAGCAGGAAAAAACAATCGCATTGGTTGATATTGGAGCCACAATGACGACTTTGAATGTTATACATGATGCAAAAGTCATATACACACGAGAACAGGTATTCGGTGGCAAGCAGCTCACCGAAGAGATTCAGAGACGCTACGGGCTCTCCTATGAAGAAGCTGGGCTTGCAAAAAAAGAGGGCGGATTGCCCGACAACTATATTCCAGAAGTTCTAGCTCCATTCAAGGAAGCAATAACCCAGCAGGTCAGCCGTGCTTTGCAATTTTTCTTCTCATCCAGCCAATACAACAAAGTGAACCATATTGTTCTGGCTGGTGGCTGTGCCACCATTCCTGATATTGCCGATTTGATTGAAGAAAAAACAGGCACTTCAACATCAATTGCAAACCCGTTTTCCAATATGTCACTATCGCCACACGTTAAAATTCAATCGCTCAACGCTGATGCGCCTGCACTGATGATTGCATGCGGGCTTGCCATGAGGAGCTTTGATAAAAAATGACTCACATTAACTTACTTCCATGGCGCGAAATCCAGCGTAAAGAGCGTGAGCGCCAGTTCTATTCACTGCTCACTGCGACCGCAATTTTGATGGCTGTCATCGTTTTTTATATGCACTTACATTTTAATGGAAAAATCGAAGAGCAGACACAACGCAACAATTATATAGAGCAACAAATCACATTAGTGGATAAAAAAATAAAAGAGATCCGTACGCTTGAGTCGGAAAAAGAGAATTTACTGGCTCGAATGAATATCATTCAAGACCTGCAAGGTCGACGACCATTAATTGTGCACCTGTTTGATGAATTGGTAAAAACCCTTCCCAAGGGAGTATCGCTCACGAGTATTGCTCAAAAAGGAACGATTGTCACACTGAAAGGTATTGCGCAATCCAATGCCAGCATATCTATATTCATGGGTGAACTGGATGCTTCAGCGTGGTTGAGTAACCCTCGTCTTGATGTAATTGAAGCGAATCAAAAAGTAGGTCGCCGAGCCGCTGAGTTTACCATGCGGGTTGATTTGATCAGCCATAACAACGCTTCAAAGCAGGAGGATTAAATCGACATGAGTCTCTCTTCTGACTTTAAAAACCTAGATTTCACCGAAGTCGGTGACTGGGCTATCTCTGTTAAAATTTTTATGGTGATTTTACTCATCATCGCTATATTGGGCGCAGGAATCTGGTTCAACACCATGAGTCAACTGGAAACACTGGAAACCGCTCAAAAAAAAGAGAACCAACTGAAGCAGACATTTGAGGCCAAGCAACATAAAGCCACCAGTCTGGATGCTTATAAACAGCAGTTAATCGACATGAAACGATCTTTTGGCTCAATGCTGCGCCAACTTCCCGGAGAGACAGAAGTGTCCGAGCTTTTGGTTGACATCTCTCAAGCGGGGTTAAGCAACGGTCTGGAGTTTGAGTTATTTAAACCAGAAAAAGAGCGCCCCGTCGATTTTTATGCAGAGCTGCCCATTAAAATCAATGTCAAAGGTGATTATCACCAGTTTGGGTCATTTGTCAGCGATGTTGTTGCACTGCCCCGTATTGTAACGCTTCACGATATCGAAATTTCCCGAAAATCAGACAAAGACACGGAATTATCAATGCGGGCCACGGCCAAAACTTTCCGTTATCTTGAAGAGGAGAGCAACTAATCGTGTATTCCAGATCAATCGCCAGCAAAACTTCACTATTATTAATGTGCTGCTTGCTACTTTCTGCTTGCAGCAACAACGAACTTGAAGACTTACAAGCCTACGTAGCCGAAGTTCAATCACGCCCTAGTGGAAAAATCAAGCCTTTGCCTGAAATTAAACCTTTTGACAACTTTAGTTATGACGTGGCTCACCTACGTGATCCGTTTCAACACTGGTTCGCCATCACAGCAATAAAACAAAAGCAGGCTTCAAAAGATGGTAGCCTGATACCCGATACACAGCGCAAGAGAAGTGAGCTTGAAAGCTTTCCGCTTGATACGCTCCAGGCGGTAGGCACCATTAAGTTCAAAGGCATACTTTGGGCACTCATCAAAACCCCTGAAGGCCAAACAACCCGTGTTAAAAATGGCTCCCACATGGGGCAAAATTTTGGCACGGTTACAACAATCAGTGATGAAAAAATAGTTTTAAAAGAGATCGTTCCTGATGGAATGAATGGGTGGCAAGAACGGTTGACGGACTTACCGTTTAACCAATAATAATTAACAACGACATAGTTGGTGCAGGGAAGTCGCTTCAATTAACAAAACAGGGATGTATATTTTTATGAAACATTTTTTAACTATCTGGCTGGTACTTTTCTTCGCATCCGGCACTGCTTTTTCTGCCGGAATAACAAATTCCCTGGAAGATATTAATGTTTCCAGTTTGCCTGATAACAGAGTACAAATTGAACTGGTGTTATCTAAACCGACATCAGTGCCATTCAGTTTTACGATTGATGACCCATCACGTATTGCTCTGGATTTCCCCAACACCCGCAATAACGTCAAAAAGAAAAAGAAAAAAATTAATGCGGGGGCTGTGCACTATGCTCAGGTGGTTGAATCAAAAGGCCGGACACGAGTCGTTATTAACTTGTCAGAAATGGTTCCTTATGAAATATCGGTCCATGATAACCGAGCTTATATCACGCTCGGAGAAAAAGCAGGCCATGGAACAAATACGCCGCAAATTATTCCACATTTGGGCAAAACTTCAAACCTGTCGCATACAGCCAATACTCACAACAATACGATTCGTAATATTGACTTTCATCGCGGCACATCAAGTGAAGGTCGTATAACAGTATCCCTTTCCAATAATAAAGTTCCTATTAATATGCAAAAAAAGGGAAATACGCTTATTGTTGATTTTATTGGAACTGAAGTGCTCAAAAACTTGGAGCAACGTCTTGATGTGGTTGATTTTGCCACACCCGTGCACACCATTGATACTCGCCAACAAGGCAATAACGCTCAAATGCATATCAGGACACAGGCAAATAGTGAATATATCGCCTATCAATCTGGTGATACTTTTACAATAGAGATCACACCCATGACTCAAACACAGCAAGATGCTGCTGAAAAGCGAAAGACCAAATACAGTGGAGACAAGCTGGATCTCAATTTTCAAAATATTGAAATTCGCTCAGTGCTTGATATTATTGCTGAGTTTTCAGGGTTCAATATTGTTGCGAGTGATACTGTCAATGGCAATATTACATTACGCTTGAAAAATGTGCCTTGGGATCAAGCTTTGGAGATTATTTTAAAATCACACGGGCTTTCTATGCGGGAAAAAGGCAATGTCATTATGATTGCCCCCAGCAGCGAAGTGATCGCTCAAGAAAAGCAGGAAATTGAGGCAAAAAAACAAGCCGAAGAAGTTACGGCTCTTCAATCTGAATTAATCCAGATTAATTACGCCAAAGCACAAAATATGGCTAATTTGATCAAAGAAGAAGAGAGCGCTTTACTTTCACCGCGAGGCTCGGTCAGCGTCGATACCCGAACAAATGCTTTACTGGTACTTGATACGCCTGAAAAAATAGTCGAATTAAAACGACTCATCTCTCAAATCGACATCCCGGTACGCCAGGTACTCATCGAATCACGCATCGTAATCGCCAATGATGGCTTCAGCAAAGACCTGGGGGTTCGCTTTGGTGCCACTGGCATTCGCCAGCAAGGAAGCTCTACTTTGATGACAACCGCGTCGGGTAATGGTGTAAATACCATGGCCACTAGTGCGGCGGCTAATTTACAAAACTCATCGAGCCCATTCCCTATATCTCTCCCTGGCCTTTCAGACAGGTTGAATGTCAATTTACCGGTCAGCGCGCCCACAGGGCAGATCGCCTTCGCTATTCTCGGCTCAGATTACTTACTTGACCTTGAGCTCTCAGCAATGCAAGCAGAAAACCGCGGAGAAGTGGTCTCCAGCCCTCGCGTTATTACATCAAATCAACGTGAAGCAACCATTGAGCAAGGCACGGAGATCCCTTATATCACGCCAGCATCAGGTGCAAGTAATGTGCCCGCCATTGCTTTCAAAAAAGCCGTATTAAGCTTGAAAGTCACACCACAAATTACCCCTGATGATCGAGTATTACTCGATATCACCGTAAAAAAAGATCGTGTCGGCCAAATATTTCAGGGAATTCCCAGCATTGATACCAAAGAAGTGTCCACACAAGTACTCATTGAAAATGGAGACACGGTGGTACTCGGTGGTGTTTACGAGCAGGTCAAACGTACGGATATAAGCCAAGTGCCTCTCCTGGGTGATATCCCATATCTGGGAGCACTTTTTCGTAGGACTCAACGCGTTGATACAAAAGATGAAATACTAATTTTTGTGACACCTAAAATTTTGAAATAATCATATAACCTGAAGTAATTACAGGAATAGAAGACACGGAGGTCGTACATTGTGAAGAAACGATTATTGATATCGGTAGCACTATTATTTTTGACAGCATGCGGCAGTGAGGATGCTTTTTATGGTGATTCTGCCAACCCTTCACCAGGAAATACCAATACCTCAACAGGGGGTGACAACACCTCGACAGGCGGTGACACGGCCACCAATCCTATCATACGAATTGGTAGCGGCAGTGGCAGTTCGTTTGTTTCTGGAGTACTCGATATTGGCTTAAGCTCCCTTTCTGCTGGCGCATCGACAGGCATTACGGTTGACCTCGTTGATGAAGCAGGCAATTTATATACCACACCCACTGATGTTGTCTTTAATTCCGAGTGTGAAAAAACAGGGCTTTCAGAGCTGACTTCTCCAGCCTCCACTTTTGCAGGGAGAGCTTCCAGCACCTATATTGCAAAAGGTTGCTCAGGGAGTGACAAAATTATTGCGACAGCCGTTGTCAGTGGCATCCCTCTTCAAGCAACAGGAACGGTTAACGTACTTCCAGCAGCACTGGGTTCCATTCAATTTATTTCAGCCACCCCTACAAATATTGCACTGAGAGGTACAGGTGGCGCTGGACTTGAAGAGACATCCACGGTTATTTTCAAAGTACTCAATGCAGTCGGCGGCCCCGTGGCCGATGAAGAGGTCATCTTTTCATTAAATACAACAATCGGCGGCCTTGCCCTAACACCCAAAACGGGAACAACCAATTCCCAAGGCGAAGTGCAGACTGTTGTGCAATCAGGCACCGTATCTACGCCGATAAGAATCACTGCCACAGTTACAAACTCTTCACCACAGCTAAAAACTCAATCAGACCAGCTGACTATTACAACGGGTCTACCTGATCAAAATAGTTTCTCTCTCAGTGCGACTACATTGAACCCTGAGGCATGGAATCATGATGGTGTAGAAGTTGCCGTCACTGCACGCTTAGCCGACCGTTTTAACAATCCTGTACCCGATGGTACTGCAATCACCTTTACAACAGAAGGCGGTAGCATCGAAGGCTCGTGTTTAACCTCGGGAGGTGCCTGCTCTGTTATCTGGACCAGCCAAGACGTTCGCCCTTGTGGACAGGCTCTTGGTATCAACTCAATCGTGGGTGCTGATATTGATGTTGCACTTAACAATTGCGTGGCAACTGGTGCACCAAATATAGGCCCACAATCAGGGGATGCGCCACTGGGTCAACCCTATGGAGGCAGAGCTACAATCACTGCAACAGCAGTAGGCGAAGAAAGCTTTACTGATGAGAATGGAAATTTTGTATTTGACGATGGAGAGGCCTTCACCGACTTGCCTGAAGCATTCCTTGATATTAATGAAAACAGTGTTTTTAATTCAGGCCAGGATATCTTTTTCGATTTTAATGAAGATGGCCAATACAATGCCGCTGATGGTAAATTTAATGGCGTACTTTGCAAACACCCTACGCTCTGCAGCGCAAAACAAACCCTCCATGTACGAGACTCTTTAGTTCTGGTGATGTCGGGCTCTGGTGCCTATCTATCGGCTAACCCAACGACCATAACAATACCCAATGGAGGCGTTGGATCAACAACAGTTCAACTTTCTGACCTGCATAATCAACCCATGCCTGCGGGAACAACCGTTAAAGTAGAAACAACGGCGGGAACATTAATTTCTGATGGCTCCTTTTCGATTAACAATACGAACTATAACGGCGGTATTGGCTTCGGCATATCCATAGAAGGTCAAGGAGAGGATGATGGTGACAGTGGTGTCGCTATTATTTCAATTACCACTCCAAAAGGGGTTGAAGGTGGCCTTGCGATTTCCGTCATAGAAGAAGCCAAGCCTTCGGCTGATTTATCTGTGAGCATGACTGGCCCTGCGACCGCCACACTCAACGCAACAGAAACCTATACAGTGCAGATAACAAACAATGGCCCTAATGATGCTGCAGGAGTCATCGTCACTGTAACGCTTGCTGATTCAGCCACATATCAATCCCATACAGCGACAGGCAACTGTTTTGGTAGCCCTCTGGTATGTAATTTGGGAGATATTGTAAATGGGGACACTGCGACTGTCACTGTAAATGCAATATTAACAACAGCTGAAGTTATCACAAATAAAGCTGCGGCAACATCGACAATGAGAGATCTAAATTCAGGAAATAATGAAGGTGGTCTTAATACTGTTGTAAATTAACTTCATAATCCTCATTCTTAACTAAAGCCCATTGACGTTAATAATCAATGGGCTTTTTTGTTTCAGAGTCGATCTTAAGTTGTGACTCAGATAGCTATGGCTAATGAATTTGGCTTGATAGAGAGTGAGTTCGTTACTTTTTTACGCGAAGCCTCATGAGTACTTTAACTGAATCATTGACTACACTGCTATCAACATACCCAATAAAGTTTGGAGTTGTCGATATTTTTTGAACAATGCTAGCATCATCTCCTGCAATTTCAGGAGGAGTACCCCTGCCAGCAAAAACTCGTTTAGTCCAATAAGACTTCAATTGAACCCTGTTTTTTTTCACCACTTTTGTATAAAAAAATTTCCGACTCTCACTCCCCTCCTTCTGATCAACAGGTACCACGCTCCCAGCTCCTATTATATTTTTCGTCTTACCTAAAAATATTCTGCTCACATTTTTTCTTTCTATAGACGATGCCGCATGGTCAGGATGAACAATAATGGAGATATCCGCACTTACAATTCCTGAAAAAAGCATTGCTATCAGCAAAATACTGCTCTTCTTTTTTAATCTGTTTTTTAAAAACATGTTCTTTCCCCTAAAATACAACATCGTATACAACACTCAAGAGGTTAACTTTATCTTCAGGGTCTGTTGAAAAATATCCTGCCGCACCCGTCAGCCTGCGCATCGCATCAATCTGTTGCAATTCAACTTTAAGTGCAGAATTACTTCCTACGTTATAACGCATGCTCAATGTAATTGACTTTTGATCTTCACCGCCTACCTCATCTGAAATAGATTTTGCGTAGGTAATAGCAGGAAATAAAGTATCAAATCGATACCCCAGAGTGACATACCAACCATGATTGTCAGCAACCACTGGAATACCTGTATCCATTGGTGGAATAGGATCCTCCAGCCCAACAATTTTCCCTGCAGGAATGACGATATTTCCGGTGTCTATTTTTAACGAAACATATTCAGCGTAACCAACAAAATTATTCCAATCGAGCGTAGCGCCTACAGATGCAAACTCTGTTGTAGCATCCTCAACGGGAAGATTAACTAATCTTCCCGTTAATGAGTGCGTTCCCCCTCCTAATTTGTCACTCAAATCTGGAACAATCGTGGTAATACCACTGACATTGGCCGTGGTTTTAGCATAACCTAAACGAAATGTAGCAATCTCTCCCGACAACACGATATTTAAACCCATTAAATTTTCACTTTCAACCTGAAAATCACCATTGTTATTTGAGATATTTTCGTTTACGTTACCGATATATGGCTGTAATTGTATATCCATCAGATTCGTTTCGACATTATAAAGGAAGTCTGTTCCCATATAGGATGACAACAGACCTAACCCATATACTTCAACGGGAGGTCTGGCCCATGGGTACGCATAACCGACCTCTAAAAACTCTGACATTAGAAAGGCTGGAAAACGCAAGCGCCCCGCACGCACAGACATTTCGTCTGTCAATGCATAGGTGGCATAAGCCCAATCTGTCGACAAGTCAAATGAGCCATCGCCTCCTTTTGCCAGAAACTGTCCCGTAACACTCAACTTCTCATCAATCTGAGATCTGACCTGCAAACCAAAAACTGTGTCAGTCTCAAAGTCAGCTTTATCACGAATGCCTCGTCCATACAGGCCGGGACTATACGGTGACTCGCTATCGCTTTTAGTCACTCCAGCTGTCAAAAAGCCATTAAACTGAACAGGCATTTGAGCCGCAACGTTACCACCGCTCAAAGCCAAGGCGCACGCCATGGCGAATACACTTTTTTTCTTCATTATTTTCACTTCCTTTTTTCTACACTCAACTCAACAACACCATGAGTTCTAATAGCCCTATAAATCAATAGCAACGGTTAAATAATGCCCCTGACCTACCAAAGCATTGCCATTTTCACTCAGCCCGAAGAGCTTTCGCGTGCTTAGAAAGAGGGTAGGGTGGTCTTTTCGATCCGATCCTTCAAGCTTAAAGGTGACTCAGACTCAGGCGGCACACTCACGACGGGATTATCACGCACGGATGTCGCAGCAGGTAGGTCAGTTCGCTCAATTTGATCCTTCAAGCTTGCCCCCTCCAACGGAGGAAGTACACCCACGGCTGAAAAGTTTTCGCTCGCTGATGCGGCAGGTAGAGCTGCCTGCTCAATCTGATCCTTCAACGACTCACCCCTAGGCAGCGCATCCTCCTCACCATGACTCTCGATTAATACTGATTCAGCAAGTAAAGCCGTCTGTTCCGCCTCACTCTTCGACCTTGAACTGGTCAACGGAAGTGATTCAACCTTGGGCGGTAGATCCACAACAACGTTGTCACGCGCCGGTATCATTGATGGAACAGCTTCCTGCCTGGCCGGTTCCTCGGAGACTACGCTGATCGGTGCGATATCGTTATCTTGTATCACCGCCATTGAAATTTCTTGTTGATCCGATACAGGTAAGTGCTCCGCTTGCTCGGGCTTTGGAACAACAGTCTGGACATCTAGCTCAGCAACGCCTGTCTGTAATTGTTGCTCAGTTTGAAGTAGGGCTGGAATTTCAGAGACAACTTTTTCTGTTGCAGGTGTTTTTTCTGGTTGCTTCAACATACTCTTTTGTGAAGAGGAAGTTACGTCTGTCTCCATGGTTTTATCAAAATAGAACATGGCTCCAGCCACCCCCAAAACCATCAGCATAGCAACAGCAGCAAAACTCCACCGGTCATTTTTTTTTCGCACTTTCCTGCGAGGAGTGGCAAACAAAGACTGCTGCTGGAGTTGATTATTGTACTGATGCCGCAACTCAGGGTTCTTGAGAACTGCATAGGCAGTAGAAATGCGTGACCTGCTTTTTCGTTGTGGATCAAAATCTCCATCAAACCAGAACAGCTTACAAAACAATTGATAGTGCTTCTCTATCTGCACTAAAGTTGCTCCGTCATTCAAACCAAGAACGCGATAATGACTGGCATTCGGCATTTGCAACAAATGACCCAGCAGTAGCGTCGCCAGATGCAATAACTTTTTCTTCTCCTTCCGGTTTTTTTCACTCGCCCTCGCCTCTGCCGCCAGCTCGGCCAATAGCAGAAACATGTTTGGCAGATCTTCTAACTGAATAGCCGAAAGTTCATCCGAGTGGTTGGGTGCAAAACAAAACTTCGATATGAGCGACCTGAGCTGCTCAAATGCTTTTTTGCGCTCAAGCATACTCAAAGGTTTAACTAATGAGTCTTTTGGCTGATATTTATTCTTTACATCGTCCACACTAATATCAGCATCTTCGGATTTGAGAATAGATATCAGCGAATCAAGGTGTTTTAGCGCTTCTTTACGTTCAGACATACCCATTTTATTATATTTTTTAACGGTATCATAAGGTCGTGGACAAACTCCAAAAATTATAGTAGCACTGTAATATATTATTACAAATTTTACAAAACCACTTGCTTTACCCCACCCGCCCCTAGTACTTTCCATCTATGGCAATACAAAATATATTTCTCATTGGCCCCATGGGGGTTGGAAAAACAACGGTTGGACGACAACTGGCTAAACAGTTGTGCCTGGATTTCACTGACAGCGACCATGAAATTGAGCGCCGTACGGGTGTGGATATTCCTCTGATTTTTGAAATTGAAGGTGAAGCTGGTTTTCGCACACGAGAATCGGCCATTATTAGTGAACTCACAGAGCGCCAAGGCATTGTTCTTGCGACAGGTGGGGGCGCTATTTTAGACCCTGAAAATCGTTCACTCCTTTCTGCGCGTGGCTTTGTCGTTTATTTGAGCGCACCCATTGAGCAGTTATTAAAACGCACAGCACATGACTCAAACCGGCCATTGCTAGAAAATAAGGATCCACGTCAACAACTGGAAAAAATCATGAGCGAGCGTGAGCCGCTGTATCAATCGACATCTGATTTAGTGGTACATAGTGCTCAAGGCTCGCCTAACAAAGTTGTAAAACAGATCATCGAAAAAATGAATGAAACCCGTAATCCACTCCATACGCAGGGGGATTAAATGGAAACGCTTAATGTTGAACTCAAAGAACGCAGCTACCCGATTTTTATCGGAACGGGTATTTTAGGGCAAGCTGAACTCATAAGGCCTTACATTCATGGCCGTCAAGTCATGATTGTCACCAATGAAACCATTGCGCCGCTTTATCTGGAGTTATGTAAAGCCGCACTCAATGACTTTCAAGTTGAGTCTGTCATTTTGCCAGACGGTGAACAATATAAAAATTTAGATACTTTAAACTCCATTTTTGATGCGTTATTAACCCATCGCTTTAACCGTCATGCCACCCTGATTGCGTTGGGCGGCGGTGTGATTGGTGACATTACAGGCTTTGCCGCTTCAGCTTATCAACGCGGCATTCCATTCATTCAGATTCCCACCACCCTGCTCGCTCAGGTTGACTCATCCGTCGGTGGAAAAACAGCCGTGAACCATCCGCTTGGAAAAAACATGATTGGTGCTTTTTATCAGCCCCAATGCGTCATTGCGGACATCAAGACCCTCAACACACTAGAAGATCGACAGCTCAAATCAGGCATCGCTGAAGTTATCAAATATGGCCTGATCAACGACCCAGAATTTTTCAGTTGGCTCGAAACCAATATGGACAAACTGCTTCAACGCGATCATGAAGCGCTCACCTACGCCATCAAACGCTCCTGCCAAGATAAAGCCGATATCGTATCAATGGACGAAACAGAGCAAGGTGTACGCGCACTGCTCAATCTGGGTCACACTTTTGGCCATGCCATAGAAACGGGCATGGGATATGGGCAGTGGTTACACGGTGAAGGCGTTGCAGCAGGCATCTGCATGGCGGCTCATCTCTCTGCGCTTCGTTCAGACCTAACTCAAAAAGATGTTGAACGTATTCAGAAAATCATAAAAAAATCCCAGCTCCCCACGGAGCCACCTCAAAACCTTTCCAGCAGTAAAATGCTCTCTTTAATGTCTGTCGATAAAAAAAATATAGACAATGGTATTCGGCTCATTTTGCTTAAAGCCGTTGGCCAAGCCGTGCTCAGCAGTGATTATCACACGGATGACCTGCAAGCAACGCTAGATCATTACTGTCAAAGCTGATGAACGGCTCACCACTCGCCTCCTATGCCGCCTGCCCAAGCCACTCCCGAGGTCGCTACCACTCTGAGCCTGCGCCCAACTACCGCACAGAATACCAGCGAGACCGTGACCGCATCGTTCACTCAGCAGCATTCAGGCGTTTGGAATACAAAACCCAGGTCTTTGTTAACCATGAAGGTGACCTCTACCGCACACGGCTCACTCACTCAATTGAAGTCGCACAAATAGGCCGCTCCATCGCGCGTGCACTCAATCTCAATGAAGATCTTGTTGAAGCCATTGCTCTCGCTCATGACTTAGGCCACACCCCTTTTGGTCACGCGGGGCAAGAAGCTCTGAACCAGTGCATGGCTGACTATGGTGGCTTTGAGCATAACCTGCAGTCACTGCGAGTTGTTGATGAACTGGAAGAGAAATATGCTGAGTTTTCAGGTCTCAACCTGACCTATGAAACCCGTGAAGGAATTTTAAAGCACTGCTCGAAAGAAAATGCCAAACAACTGGGTGCCATTGGCTTGCGTTTCTTAAACAAAGAACAAGCCAGCCTAGAAGCGCAGCTCACCGATCTTGCGGATGCAATTACCTACAATAATCACGATGTAGACGATGGTTTACGTGCCGGTCTCATCACGATTGAGCAACTGAACGAAGTCCCTTTTTTTAGTGAACAATATTCAATTGTCAAAAAGAGTTACCCCGATTTACCAAAGCGCCGCAGCATTCACGAAACAATTCGTAGAATGATTAACCGCCAGATCACCGACTTAATTACAACCAGTACCGCTTTGATTCATTCGGCTAATCCCGAAACAGTCGATGACATTCGCGCTCAAAGCCATTCATTAATAAAATTCAGTGACGCGATGGCCGAGCAGCACCACGCCTTAAAACAGTTTTTGCGCCAACACCTTTATCAGCACTACAAAGTCTACCGCGAAACAATCAAAGCACAGCAGATTGTTCACGCACTGTTTAAAGCATTTATGGATCACCCGCGCCTGCTTCCTCAAGAGCATTACAATACGCTCAATAAAATTCAGAAGCACTTCGGAGAAACAGGCCGGGCTCGTACTATTGCAGACTATATTGCAGGCATGACCGACCGTTTTGCCATAACCGAATTCGACAAACTTTTTCCATGAACAAATTATTTAACAAGGAAACATCATGAGCAAATCGCACACTCTGTTTCAACAAGCACAGAAACACATTCCCGGCGGAGTCAATTCACCGGTACGTGCATTCAAAGGGGTCGGCGGTGATCCAATTTTTTTCAAACGCGGTGAAGGCGCTTATCTTTTTGATGAAGATGACAAACGCTATATTGACTATGTGGCTTCATGGGGCCCCATGATCGCTGGGCATTCAAACCCCAAAGTCATAAAAGCCGTGCAAAACAGCCTCAAAAATGGCCTCGGATTTGGTGCGCCCACCGCAATTGAAACCACAATGGCGGATAAAGTATGTGAGCTAGTGCCCTCGATTGAGTTAGTTCGCATGGTCAACTCAGGCACCGAAGCCACCATGAGCGCTATCCGCTTAGCTCGTGGCTTTACAGGTCGTGACAAAATCATCAAATTCGAAGGCTGCTACCACGGTCACTCTGATTCATTACTGGTCAAAGCAGGTTCAGGAGCACTCACACTGGGCGTACCCACCTCACCCGGCGTACCCGTCGCACTGGCTGAGCATACGATCACCCTCGACTATAATAATATTGAGCAAGTTAAAGAGACCTTCGCTCACTTAGGCAATCAAGTCGCAGCTATTATTGTTGAACCCGTTGCAGGCAATATGAACTGTATTCCACCCGTTCCAGGCTTTCTCGAAGGCTTACGTGAAATCTGTGATAAATACGAATCTGTATTAATATTTGATGAAGTAATGACCGGTTTTCGTGTGGCGTTGGGTGGTGCTCAGCAGCATTACAACGTAAAACCAGACCTAACGACATTAGGCAAAGTGATTGGTGGTGGATTGCCTGTTGGCGCATTTGGTGGCAAAAAAGAGATCATGCAACAGATCGCGCCCTTAGGGCCGATTTATCAAGCCGGAACACTGTCAGGCAACCCACTTGCCATGGCCGCAGGCTTGGCAACACTTTCTCAAATCGAGAAAACTGGATTTTTTGATGAACTTTCAGCTAAAGCACAGCGCCTTGCAAGCGGCATTATAGAGCGCGGCAAAGCGGCAGGCATACCAATGACCTATAATCAGGTCGGTGGCATGTTTGGCCTGTTTTTTACTGAAGAAGAAACCGTCACAAACTTCTATCAAGCGACACAGTGCAACATTGATCGTTTTCAACTGTTCTTCCATGGCATGTTACAAGAAGGTGTCTACCTCGCACCCTCAGCCTATGAAACTGGATTTATTTCAGCCTCACATGGTGATACTGAAATTGAAGCCACATTGAAAGCCGCTGAAAATGTTTTTGCTACGCTTTAACAAACCAAGGGGGTCACACATCGTTGATGTTCTAATTTACCCATGCTGATTTAGAGAAGGGGCGAACACAGAGGTTCGCCCTTAAGATAGTGAACAATTAAATTAGAGCTTGATAACCTTCAGACCTAAATGGGCGTTCTGCTCAGCCGTGGTGGCATTGCTAATCACCGCAACACTAGCTTTTTCTGGCTTCAAATAAGTGCGTGTTACGCGCTTTAGATCATCCAGAGTTGTTTCGAGCACACGTTGACGAAAGCGCCTTCGTTGCTCCGGTGTTCGTCCGTGCAGTTCATTGTGAAAGGCTTTTTTGGCCTCCCCTGCTGGTGATGCCGGTTTGTCGATACTGCTGACCACACCGAGTATCGCTTCTTCTACCAGTCGCCACTCGTGTTCTTCATCCAGTAACCATTGAATGGATTGATCGAAATCATCGAGTGTTTCGCTGAGCCTTGGATCACGGTAAGAGTAAAAGCGGAATGCACCGCTGTCGGCATCATGACTCGCGCCGCCACCATAAGCACCACCTTGCTCACGAATGGCTCGATGCAGATAACCGTTGCGTAAAAAACCACCGAGCACGGTTAATGGTGCGGCATCGGGGTGATCCACCGGAATGGTTGGGTAGGCTTTGGCGCAGAAGTTCACCTGAGTGCTGGTGACCCAAAGTTCTTTTTTCTGTATTTGAATTTCAGGGGCTGTGAATGCTGTGAAGTGATTAGAGCTCTCTGTTGATTGTGACCAGCAAAGATCTAAATCTTTCCTGAGGCTCGCTTTGTGCTCTTTCTCTGCAATCATTAAAAATTGACGGGGTGCCTTTAAAACAGCCTGATGAATCTGTCTGAATTTATCAGCAACCGCTTTAACGTTATTGAGATCTTGTAATGAGTCATCCAGTTGTTTGATGCTTTGAATGCCAACAAGTCCGCGCAAGCGATGAGAGAGTGCTGATGCTGGGCCTAAGCCACTGCTCGCGGCGAGCATTGCGAGTGTATGACCGCTTCCCGTGACGCTCTGTTCGCTGGCGGCACGTTGCTGTGCAATAATTTCTCGAATACGAGTGTGTTCATCAAAGCGCACTTCTTTCAGTGTTTTTTGTAGTAATTGGCTCAGTTGTTGGTGATTACGTACCAGTGATTTACCTGAAAAAATTAACTTTCCACCAATTTTCTGAATATCACTGGTGTGAGTTTGTACTGATGAGTAAGCACCGATACCTCCGCTGACGCTGGATTGCCATGCTTGGGTTTGCAGATAATCAAGATCTCCGCAACCTAATTCAGTGAGGCACTGGCTATAATAGGGCAGGAGTTCGAGCAGCTCATTACTCAGCTTGGGTAGATCAATAATGATCTGTTGGTAAATAATGCCGTTGGTACCTTGTTCAAAAAATGTCGCAGGAAAGGAACCAACTTTTTCCGAAGTGCCGCGAGCAATATTCAGTGTGGGTGGAATATCTTCCAGTCCCACTTTAGGCAGAAGCCCAGGATCATCTTGCTCAGCTTGGCGAGCTGCCAACTCTGCGGCTAATTGAACGATTTGTGCTTTTTCCTCTTCACTCATTGCGGCTTTGATTGCAGCAAGGCGTTCAGTTTCTGCTTGGTTTTTACGCTCACTGAGTTCGGTGTCAGGCTTGAGTGTAAGGCGTATACGGTGTGAGTTATCGATCAGAAGCTTCTGAACAAGGCTCTTGATGAATTCAGGGTCTTTGATTTGCTCACGAAGTTTTTTGAGAATGGGATCTAAGTCCAGCGTGCCAACGGGGTCTCCGCGGTGGATGGCGGTGGAAAGCCCTCCCAAAATAAGCTGCAATCCAAAAGGATACCCATCCCCTGAGATTTCACGCTGGCTTAATTCGAGCTGATGTAATACCGACTCAACACGCTCGATAGGAACGCCTTCATCAGCTACTTTTTGTAATACACCTAAAACGAGTTCTTCCAAGGCTTCACTACTTTCAGGACGACTGCCTTCAATACCACAAACGAAACTCATCTCTTTATTGGAATCTTCCAGTCCACATAAGGGTGATGGAGCCGTACCCAAATCGGTATTCTCAAGTGCAAACCTGAGTGGAGATGCGCCATCATCCAATAATACGCCCGACAACAAGTGGGCTTGTAACTGCGCTTCGAGGTCAATGCTGTGTCCGAGTAACCAGCCTACGACGATATGAGTTTTGTCACCATCCGCATCATTTTTATCGAGTGCATAGCTTTTTTCGATGACTTGTGGTGTGGTAAAACGTCCCGCATCCGCAACATCAATTTGACCCTCTTGCTTTTCAAATCGTGCAAGTGCGCGTTTTTCAAATGTGGCTTGGTGCTCATGTGCAGGAATGTTGCCATAGGTCATAAATATGGCATTCGATGGGTGGTAGTGTTTTTTATAAAATTCCTTCAACTCATCGTAAGACAAATCAGGGATATTTTCGGGCTCACCGCCACTGTTGTAATGGTAAGTATTGTCGGTAAACAAATGCTCAGTAAGTGTTTGCCAGAGCGTGCTGACTGGGGAGCTCATCGCCCCTTTCATTTCGTTGTAGACGACCCCTTTGAAGGTGAGGTCGCTGTTAGGATCATCAGCGGTTTCAAATTCAACGCGATGCCCTTCTTGAGCAAAATCCAGCTCATTGAGGCTGGAGAAAAATACCGCATCTAAATAGACATCAAGCAGATTGTTAAAATCTTTTTTATTCTGGCTGGCAAAGGGATAGGCCGTCCAGTCGCTGCTGGTGAAGGCATTCATAAAAGTATTCAATGAACGGCGGATCATCATAAAAAATGGATCACGTACCGGATAGCGTTCACTGCCGCACAGTGCGGTGTGTTCTAGGATATGAGCAACGCCTTTAGAGTCGGTTGGAATCGTACGTAGCGCAACGAGAAAAACATTTTCAGAGTTATCTGCGGCTAAATGGTAATGCAGCGCACCGGTTTTTTTGTGCTGATACTCTTCAACTGTAATGTTGAGAGAATCGATGGTTTTACTGCGCTTCCATTCAAAAGCAGGGTGTGTCTGGTTTTTTATCATTACGCGTTATCCGTGTTGTTTTGTATTATTTTGTGCAATTTTTATTTCGGCATAAAATAGTCTCAGGGTAGTATATAGGGTTGTTAGTCCCATAAAACAAATCTGAGATGAGTAAACGGAGATAAAATGACAAAGAGGAACGGTGATATTCGCTGGATACAACGATTTAGCAATTACAATAAAGCATTAGCAAAATTAAGTGAGGCGGTCGCACTAAATAAAACAAGACCATTAAGTGAGCTGGAAAAACAAGGCTTAATACAAGCTTTTGAATACACTCACGAGTTGGCTTGGAAAGTTATGCAAGATTTTTTTATATATCAAGGCAACACAGAAATAAGAGGTTCAAGAGATGCAACCCGTGAAGCATTTAAAGCCGAACTAATTATTGATGGCGATAGCTGGATGGAAATGATAAAAAAAAGAAATCTTACAAGCTATACTTATTAATAGCGAAACCGCAGACGAAATATATAAAAATATTATTGAAGATTTTCACCCCGTTTTTGTAGCATTTCAAAAAATGATGAGTGCCATTAAAGAAAAAGAAGAAAACCAATAAATGTATGGACTAAAAGAAAAGCATATTGAAGCGATTAACTCCGTTTTTTTAAAACGCCCTAAAATTGAAAAAGTGATACTTTACGGTTCTCGTGCCAGAGGCAATTACCGCAATGGCTCTGATATTGATCTTGCCTTGGTTGGTAAAGAACTGGATTTAACTACCCTGTTTAAAGTCGAAACCGAACTGGACGACCTGCTGTTGCCCTACAAAATAGATTTATCTATACACCATAAAATAGAAAATCCAGACTTATTTAGAGCATATTAAAAAAGTGGGCGTTATTTTTTATGAGTAGAAGAAATCAATTGTGTCACTATTGAGTCACACCCGCCGCACGATTTTTAATCGCTTCCTCTGCATCGTGAGTCAATACAATAATGCTAATGCGGCGATTTTTAGGGCTGTAGGGGTTTTCTGCGTCAAATAAAACAGAGGAAGCAAAACCAACGACTTGTGCAACTTTATCAGGGTTAAGTCCGCCTTCAATAAGTGCACGTCGGGCGGAAGTGGCGCGTTCTGCCGAGAGTTCCCAGTTGCTGTAGTCTCGTCGCCTTGATGAAAAAGGAATTGCATCGGTGTGGCCTGTAATACTGATTTTGTTGGGGCCTTTATTTATCATTACGGCAAGATTTTTCATGATTTCCATAGAATAGCTTTTGAGTGTGGCATCACCAGAGGCAAACATGGGGCGATTTTTTTTGTCGATTACCTGAATGCGTAACCCTTCAGAGACAAGGTCAATCAATAGCTGTTCTTTATATGGGTTTAAAGTTTCATTATTTTCAATCGCAGAGAGCATTTCATCCATCAATTCAGAAAGGTGCATATTTTCAAGGTCTCTCATTAAGTCTTCATCAGACTCACCATCATCAAACTTTTCGTTTAAATTATCGCCCTTACCCAAGCTGGAAACAGCATCGCCTCCCATTTGAATCATGCTGGAGCTGCTTCCTGCGCCATCACCAATACCCGCGCCACCCGCTGAAGGTGTTGCAATGGGGTTTATAAAATAGTTTGATATAGATTTTTGCTGCTCAGCCGTGGTGCTTCCCAGTAACCACATCAGCAAGAAAAAGGCCATCATGGCGACAGCAAAGTCAGCAAAGGCTACTTTCCATGCGCCTCCATGATGGCCTGCGTGTTTGTTGATTTTTTTAATAACAATGGGTTGAACGCTAGTGTCTTCCATGACTATTTTTTCTTCTTAACGTGTTTTTCCAGTTCGACAAAGCTGGGTCTGTCCTCTGAATACATTGCTTTACGTGCAAACTCCACAGCAATTTGTGGGCTGTAACCGTTAGCAGAGGCCAGCAGGCATACTTTGATACATTGGTAAAATTGCGCTTCTTCACGCCCCATGTGCTCTATTGATGTCGCAAATGGGCCGACGAAGCCGTAAGCAAATAAAATACCGAGAAAAGTACCCACCAGTGCGGCGGCAACATGAGCGCCGATCACTTCAGGTGGTTCCCCGAGTGAGGCCATGGTGATGACAATACCGAGTACTGCAGCTACGATGCCGAAGCCAGGCAAGGCATCAGAAACACGAGTAATCGCATCAGGAACCAATGCGGCTTCCTGATGATGCGCTTCCAGCTCGACATCCATCAAATTTTCTAGCTGAAAGGGGTTGGTGTTGCCACCCACCATCAGGCGCATATAGTCTGTAATAAAATCCATGACATGATGATCAGCGAGAACCTTTGGGTACTTTTTGAAAATGGTACTTTTTTTAGGCTCTTCGACATCTTCTTCAATGGCCATCAAACCATCTTTGCGGGCTTTACTGAGCAGGTCAAACATCATTCCCAGAAAGTCCAAATAGAGTGCTTTGTTGAACTTAGAACCTTTAAGAAGGTTAGGTATTGCACCAAAGGTACCTTTGATCACATTTCCTGGGTTTGCGATCACAAAGGCTCCAAATGCAGCGCCACAGATAATGAGTACCTCAAAAGGTTGCCATAGCGCCATAACCTTGCCATGAGCCAATACATATCCACCGAGCACACAGGCGATGACAATGATGATTCCTATAATAAGCCGCATTAGTTTTCATCCTTGAATAGCTTTAATATTATTTCTTTAAGCAGCTATCGGCTGTTAAGCATTTTTGTTTTACTTAATTTGGAGAAATGACAGTTAGGCATTAATCTTGGGGGTACAAAAATTGGACGGGTAGCTCTTGATTGGCATGGTGAAGTAGAGCATCGGCAGCGTGTAGCCACGCCACAAGAATTTAGCTTTCTCTAAAATATTGATTCAATTGACTGATGATGCGCTCTGAATTTGCATCATTGTAGATGATTTTTGAGCCTTCCACTGGAGGCTCAAAGTCAAGTTGAAGGGCTGCGGCACTCGCGGCTGTAATGCCATCACTTCGCTTTGCTAAACGGCGAAAAATTGATTGATTTGGCGCATCAATGCATATCATTTCCATATTTGGAATTTTGTTGATAAGAAAATCCCGATGCCGCTGCTTATAAACCCCTTGGGTAACAATCAGGTGCTCATGGCGCTGTTGTAAAGATAAAATTTTCTCCGTAATGACAGGGAAATATTGATCCCTCATTTCATGGGTGAACGGCTTTTTTTCTTTTAAGGCTAAGCGCATTTTATCGGTGATATCGTCATCTGCATGATAAACCAACCAACCTGTCTGCTTACTAATCAAATCACCCACGAAGGATTTTCCCGAACCAGAGAGGCCGAACAGAAAGAGTATTGATGGGGCAGATGGGAGGTTTAGGCGCATGATAATGAATCTATTGTTATTGATGTGTCATGTTCATGTCAATTTATGCATTCCCAGGCATGTTTTATTGTCAATTGCTGAGTATAATTACCCATATCTATAGCAGTCATTTTAATAGGGTTTTAGATGGACGAGCAAGAGCAAGCACGCAATCAACGTCATAAACAACGCATGCAGCGCAAAAAAGCAGTGGTCGATTCGGCTGTTGCGCGTGCGGATAAAGATAAAGGCTTGATCCTTGTTAACACTGGCAACGGCAAAGGTAAATCCAGTGCTGGTTTTGGTGTTGTAGCGCGTGCTTTGGGTCATGGTATGAAAGTGGCCATTATTCAGTTTATTAAGGGCAGTTTAAGTACCGGTGAAGAGACCTTTTTTCGTCGTTTTCCCAATGAAGTGGAATATCACGTTATGGGCGAGGGTTTTACCTGGGATACCCAAAATCGCGAACGTGATATTGCGACCGCAATGGCGGCATGGGAGAAAGCAGAGCAGTTTTTGAGTCATTCTGATTTTAATGTGGTGCTGCTGGATGAGCTGAATATTGCGCTGAAAATGGACTATATTCCCATGGAGCGCGTTCTTGCTGCCCTGCAAAACAGGCCTGTAATGCAGCACGTTATTATTACGGGCCGTGGTGCTCGTGATGAGTTAATTGAAGTCGCGGATACAGTGACTGAAATGCGTGAAATCAAGCACGCGTACAAAGCGGGTATCCGTGCGCAAAAGGGCATTGAACTGTGAGTTTAGAAAGATCAGCCAGATCATGTTGCCGAGCTTTGCTCATTAGTGCGCCTGCTTCAGGACAAGGAAAAACCACCGTCACGGCTGCATTGGCACGCCACTTTCGTCAGCAAGGCAACATTGTGCACGTTTTTAAAACTGGGCCGGACTTTATTGATCCCATGATTTTAGAGCAAGCCTCAGGTCAGCCAGTATACTCGCTTGATCTGTGGATGGTTGGGCAAGAGGAGTGTCGTCAACGCCTTGCCTTCGCGGCTAATACGGCGGATCTGATTTTGATTGAGGGCGTGATGGGGTTGTTCGATGGAAACCCCTCCAGTGCTGATCTGGCAGAACAGTTCGGTATTCCTGTGCTGGCGGTGATTAACAGCAAAGGCATGGCGCAAACTTTTGGTGCAGTGGCGCATGGCTTGAGCAGTTATCGCCCTGGTTTAAAATTTTCAGGGGTATTAGCTAATAGCGTGGCCAGTGAGAGTCATGCGGATATGTTGGCGATGAGTTTACCGAAAGGCTTGGGTCAGTTCGCCTACATGGCCAAGGATGAAAAACTGAATTTGCCCAGCCGCCACTTGGGTCTGTTACAGGCGAATGAGATTGCTGACCTGGATGCGCGTCTTGATAGGGCGGTTGCCGCACTGCACATTCCAGATCTGGAGCAGCTGGCACCCAGAGTCAATTTTGAAGCGCCAGATAAAACAGAGCTGCCACCGCTATTAAAAGATGTTCGTATTGGTATCGCCAAAGATGAGGCTTTCAGCTTTATCTATGCGGCCAATTTAGAGTGTCTGGTCGAAATGGGCGCGGAGTTGCACTATTTTTCCCCCTTGCATGATTCAGAACTGCCTGATGCCGATAGCCTGTGGTTGCCGGGCGGTTACCCAGAGTTGCACGCTGAAAAGCTGGCCAACAATCAGAGCATGAAAACAGCCATTACAGCTCACTATAAAGCAAACAAACCCATTTTTTCTGAGTGTGGTGGTATGCTTTATCTAAACGAATCATTACAAACGCTGGATGAATTGCACCATACTATGGTCGGTTTGCTGCCTGGCAAGGCAATTATGCAATCACGTTTAGGTGGGTTGGGGATGCAGAGTGTATTATTTCCAGAGGGTGAGCTGCGTGGTCACACCTTCCACTACTCACGTCTGGAGACGGCACTTGAAGCGGTGGTTCACGGAGTTAAACAACGCAATAAACAGGAGGGTGAAGCAGTTTATTGTCAAAAACGCTTGACGGCCAGCTATATTCACCTTTATTTTCCATCAAACCCGAAGGCAGTGGCGGCGTTGTTCATGCCATTATCAACATTAAATTAAATAAAAAATAAAAGGAGAGATAACATGCACATTGAACCAGGCATTGTAGAGGGTGCAAAAATCATGCTAGGGTACGGCACAGCAGCCGTTGTTATGGGCGTAACGGCGAAGTTCGCTTTAGATACGATTAAAAAAGATGGCTTTATTTCAATGGCTGTCAGAAGCTTTTTGGCCGCACTATTAGTTTTTTCGTTCTTTGAAGTGTTGCCTCATTACCCCATTGGTGTTTCGGAAGTCCACTTTATTTTGGGTTCGACACTCTTTTTGATTTTCGGTGCAGCCCCCGCCGCGATTGGTTTGGCGGTAGGCTTGTTGATTCAAGGTCTCTTTCTCGCCCCTTTTGATTTACCGCAATACGGCGTTAATGTTACGACGCTTCTCGCGCCATTGTTTGTGATGAGTATTATTGCGAAAAAAGTTATTCCTGATCATGTGGCTTATAAAGATATCAAATATTCTCAAGCACTGAAATTGTCGGTGACTTATCAAGCTGGGATTGTCTCTTGGGTGGCTTTTTGGGCATTTTTTGGGCAAGGTTTTGGCAGTGAAAATATGATGCAAGTCTTTACCTTTGGCGTGGCTTACATGGGTGTGGTTCTTTTGGAGCCGGTGCTGGATTTAGCAGTATTGGCGGGTGCAAAAGCAATGCATAAACTCAAAGGCAGCCTAGTGGTTGATCAGCGACTATATACTGCTAAAGCATGAGCAAAGTCTGGTTTGTCGGCGCGGGTCCGGGTGATCCTGATCTGATCACAGTTAAGGGTCGTAATTTGATTGAGCAGGCCGATGCGATTCTGTTTGCCGGTTCGCTGGTGTCAGAAACGGCTATGCGCTGGGCTAAGTCTGGATGTGATATTCAGGACTCAAAAGGCATGGATCTGGAGCAGATTGTTGCCTGGTTGATAGAAAAGGCGCAAACAGGTCAAACCATCATACGGTTGCAGACTGGTGATCCTGGCCTTTACGGTGCTTTGATCGAGATGGTGCAGCCTTTGGATGAACAGGGCATTGATGTCGGTGTCGTGCCCGGTGTTTCTTCAGCAATGGCCTCAGCGGCTGCGGGGGTTGAAAGTCTGACCTTGCCCGAAGTGACTCAGACCGTGATTCTGACTCGGGTTGAGGGGCGCACCCCGATGCCTGATGGCGAGTCGCTGGCGGAGTTGGCGCAGCATCACTGCACCATGTGCCTGTTTCTTTCGATTACTTTATTGAAAAAGGTGTTGGCTGATTTGCTCCAAGCGGGTTGGTCTCAAGATGCGCCGGTATTAGTGGTGCATAAAGCCAGTTGGCCGAGTGAAGAAAAAATTATTCGCGGCACACTGGCTGATATTCGCGAAAAGTGCCGTGCTGAAAAGATAAATAGCCAAGCGATGATTATTGTCAGTCCGACCATCGGGGCGCGTCACTGGCCGGAGCTAAAAAAATCAAAACTCTATGACAAAAATTTCACCCACCGCTTCCGAAAAGCTGAACAAAAAACCTAATAATTATTGATAAAAATGAAAACAAATATTTTACTGGTGGGGCATGGCTCACGTAATAAAAATGGTAACCGTGAAATCGAAGAGTTTGCCACAATATGGAAGGCTAAACACCCAGAGTGGTCGATTGAAACCTGCTTTATCGAATTTGCCGACGTTCTGATTCCAGAGGGGTTGAATAATGCAGCCAAGGGTGCTGATCGCGTCATTGTTGTGCCGTTGATTTTGAATGCGGCTGGACATGTCAAAATGGACATTCCTTATTTTATTGCGAATGCTCGCCAACAGCATAAAAATGTTGAATTTATTTATGCGCTTCATTTAGGTGCAACAGACTCTATCCTAAAAATATTGAAACGCAATATACGTAAGGCAATGGAAAAAATAGATATGCCTGATCCTAAGAATACGGGTGTGATTCTTTTGGGGCGTGGCTCTTCTGATCGAGACGCGAATGGTGAAGTGGCTAAAATGGCTCGCTGGTTGTTTGAAGAGACGGATCACGAGCTGGTGGATATCGCTTTTACGGGTATTACCTATCCCCGTTTGGAGACTGCGATTCAGCGTCAGGTGAAACTTGGCATGACTCAGGTGGTTATTCAACCTTATTACCTTTTTACGGGTACATTGATTGAACGCATTAAGTGCCAAGTCGAACGTTTGAAATCTCAGTATCCTCAGATTGCCATTTCACAAGGTGATTATTTGGGTTTTGCAGAAGAAGTTTATGACATGTTGAGTGAACGTGTGAAAGATGCTGATAGTGGTATTGCTGTTTCCGAATATGAAATGACAGAGGAAGAGAGTCATCACTACCATCACCACGACCATGATGATCACCATGATCACTCACACGAGGCAGAAAAATGAGTAATGTGATTACCGAACAGCTCACGAAGGCAGGGCAGAAAATTGAGCATGAATCTTTTGCCATTGTTGACCACGAAGCAGGTTCGCACGAAGGTTACAGTGAATCTCAGTGGCAGATTGTACGCCGCATGATTCATGCCACGGCCGATTTTGAATTTAATGGTCTGAGCCAATTTCATGCGGATGCGGTTGAAGCGGGCATTCAAGCTATCAGTCAGGGTGCGCCCATTGTTGCCGATGTTGAGATGATCTGTGTTGGGCTGTCCAAACCTCGCCTAAAACACTTTGGCGTGACGACACACCACTTTATCTCAGATGAAGATGTTATTGCCCAAGCGAAGAGTGACAACACTACTCGAGCGGTTCAAGCCATGCGTAAAGCCCAGAAACAGGGCTTGCTTGATGGTGGCATCGTTGCTGCAGGGAATGCACCGACAGCTTTGCTGGAAGTGCTCGAATTAATTAAACAGGGCAAAGCACGCCCAGCCTTGATCGTGGGTATGCCGGTGGGATTTGTTTCGGCGGCTGAATCCAAGAGTGCCTTGAGCGAACTGAAAGAGGTTCCGTGGATGATCACCCAAGGCCGAAAGGGTGGCTCAACCTTGGTGGTGGCGGCGATGCATGCTTTATTAGCGTTGGTTGAGGCGAGACAAAAAAGCGCATGTTAGTTTTAACGATTGTGTAAGTTTTTCTGATTTTTACACTAACATTCATGTAACTACTATTAGTTGCATGGGTTTTATTCTTTCAATATTATATGCATTATGGGAAAGCAAGAAAAACTGAAAGCTAAATTGCTCAATAGTTGCAAAGGATTTCTATGGAGAGATTTAGTCTCTCTTCTTGTTTCAATGGGTTATGAAGAAATGCAGGGTAATGGGTCTCGTGTTAAGTTTGATAACGGAAACCCCGACCATATGATCAACTTACATAAACCTCATCCCAATAAAAAGATGAAGCAATATGCAGTTAAGCAGGTGATTGAAAAATTGCGAGAAGCGAGGTTGCTATGAAATATTTACAATACAAACATTATTATGGCTCTATCGAAGCCAGTGTTGATGATGATTGCCTTTATGGCAAGTTAGAATTTATTAAAGCATTGGTTAATTATGAAGGGCGCAGTGTAAAGGAGCTTGAACAGTCATTTAGAAGTGCTGTTGATGACTATTTGTTAGATTGTAAAGCGATAGGAAGAGAGCCTGCCCAATCATTTAAAGGATCATTCAATGTGCGTACAGGGTCAGATTTACACAGGCAGGCTGTGATTTGGGCAAAAGAACAAAATATCAGTTTAAATGAGTTTGTTAAGCAGTCAATTAAGCAGGCGCTGATAAGCGATTAAAATACACACTTAGGAGCTAAGCCCTACAAGTGTTCGCATTCATTATGAAACAATGAAAAAAAAGCAAAAGGGGACGCGAAAAGGGTTTTCCACCGGAGCTTGCTCGGCAGCAGCAGCTCGTGCGGCCTCCTTGGGTTTGGTGAATGGTCGTGTGCCAGATGAAATTGAATCTTTGTTGCCTAATGGTCAGAAAGTACGTTTTGTCGTTAGCGATGGTCGCTGTGAGAATGGTCAGGCTCACGCCGTAGTGATTAAAGACGCGGGTGATGACCCCGATGTGACCGACAAAGCGCCTCTGACCGCAGATGTACGTCTGCTACCAAAGCAGCCTGGAGAGGTTGTGATCAAGGGCGGCGAAGGCGTGGGTGTCGTGACCATGCGCGGCCTCGGTCTGGAAGTAAATGGCCCTGCGATCAACCCCGTTCCTCGAAAAAATATTGAAGAAAATGTACGCCTGGTGGCTTCCTCATTACTGAAAAAACAAGGGCTTGAAGTGACGATCTCTGTGCCGGGTGGTGACGTGATGGCCAAACGAACCCTCAATGCTCGGTTAGGAATTTTGGGGGGCATCTCTATTCTCGGCACCACAGGCATTGTTCACCCCTATTCCACCGCAGCTTTTCGTGACAGTGTAATTCAAGGCATTCAAGTGGCCTCGAATCAGGGACAGGATACGGTGGTGTTGACCACGGGCGGCCGCACTGAAAAGTTTGTGATTACCGAATTGCCGCAATTGGATCAGGCCTGTTTTGTTCAGATGGGCGACTTCCTCAAGTATGCTCTAGATACCTCAGTGAATGAAGGCATTAAACATGTGATCATCGGCGGCATGGTTGGAAAACTAACCAAAATGGCTCAGGGCGAAACCATCACTCATGCGAATCGCAATGCGGTGAATACCGACCTATTAGCTGAGCTGGCGACTGAAATTGGTGTGCCAGAAGGTGTTTGCGATGATATCCGTGCGGCTGAAACAGCACGATATGCGGGAGAGCGCATTGAAGAGTTGGGTCTCGGAACTGAGTTTCATCACGTCTTGAGCAAAAAGGTGATCAGCACCATCATGACACGCTACCCGAATGCTCCTTTTGATCTCAAGGTTCTGATGTGTGATTTTGAAGGTAACAAACTGGCAGAAGTGGAGTGACAATATGGAGGTTTCTTATACCGCAGGCTCTGGAAAGCTCTCTTCAAAAAGGTAGTTTTGCAGTGGGAATGTGTGTGTTTTATTGTGGGAGTTTCTGTAAAAACTGACCTGCTTAGCGCCTGTTTCACATAACCATAGCTCCCCAGCCAATTACGATGCTCTGCTTAAAGGGTGGAGTGCGCGAAGCCTGCAAAGTAATGTGTATTCAGTGGTGGCAACAGCCAGTACTCCAGCACATCACAAGACTCAAGAGACACCCTCACCAAGGGCTTTGGCTTGGACAGTCACCGATGGTGGCGTTGTAAACACGCGTGCCCCAATTGATGTGCGCCCTTACCGCTTACTGCCATCAACACTCCAGACGGGCAATCTGGCCCGATTCGGTTAATACGGAAAAGCACTCGGCAACGGGCTGATCACCCAATGAAAAAGAGGCACTCATTATTCATCTATTTTCTACACGGAACATCAAAGTCAACATGGTAATGTTCGTCATGCCTTACCCAAGATTTTTTTTTGAAAATTGAATATGATTTTGAAGGTAAGCTCCATATTTCGTTCTCAAAAAATTGGGTTGTAGCTTTGGGTCAAATATAACTCGCCATAAACCCACTCCTTTTTCCTTCGCAACCTTATGAAGAGCAGCTATGTGCGCGGACAATGCCTCATAGTCAATTTTATACCCTTTATATTCCCCAGACTCATTAAACTCTATGGAATAACCAAGTTTATTAGAAAAATTAGTCGGCAAATGAACAGACTCACCACTTTCATTCATCACTGGAACCATAAAATCAACGGAGAGACCATTTCTATGGGTTTTATGCGGCTTAAATTGGCCACCGTTTTTAAAACCTGTTTCGGCATATTTATACACTTTCTCCGGCATTTCATTTTCTAACCGTTTGTATGAAGTGACCACTATTTCTTTTACTTTTGAATGGACATACGTTCGACCAAAAGTTTCAGCTATGCTGCTGTAACTAACAAAGTTTCGGCCTTCGCTCGGTAGTTTTACTCCTCCCTCCAACTTTCCGTTAGATGTAGTTCCATAGCATATACTATCCTCGGAGTGAGTCGTTGCACTGAAAAACAGTGCTGTAATTATTAGTATAATCTTACGCACAGTATTTGCATCAATATCCGGCACAGATAAGCACACTGTAACCGACCTGCGTTAATGCTCATTAATTGTTGAACTCATTAACAATTGTTAATTGCCTACCATCCAGCAAGAACAAAGTATCCCCATCCCATAGTGAATATGAATTAACATCATTATAATTAAATTGAGGGTTGTCGGGTGAGTTTATTACCAGCTTACCTTTATAACTGACACTTCCCGAACTATGATATATTTCCGCGTTGTAAATAGCTGAATTGTCTTCATTACTTTTTTGTACCAAGACATACATTCCGCCGTCAGGGCCTCCTACCCATAGCGCGTTTTGAGGAATATTAGCTGGTTTTGGAGGTATAACAGCACTAATTTCAATTTGAGATATATAGTCGCGCGAAAGAAATATTGATAGAGTAATGATCAATAGTAACGACAGTGTAATATATAAGAAATATTTCACGATTTTTTTCAATACTCGAACCCTAGTATGTACCATAATCTTCGATGACTAATTGATTTTTGCTCTTGCTATAGTCAAGGTCTGGGTAGTCATCCCTGAATTCGCCTATATAAGAATTAGGTCTTGGGTCAATCATCCACGGCGTATCAACGCCTGCTATTCTCGTAAGGTCTTTGACAAAATGAAGGCAGCTATTGGAGAATAAATCGTAGGGTTTTCTCTTTGCAGATGCATTTTCTTTTTGTCGACGTTGCGCATACTTCAACATGGCTTCAAATTTATTCTCAACTTCAATAAAGACACCTTGAATACGTCCCAATTTCCCCGATTCTTTTGATATTTTTTGTAACGTTTTTTTAAGGATGTGTAATCTAACTTACCACCCTTAATCTTAACATCTGGAAGATTCTTTATCTTTCGCACTGCACCTAGATAAGCGGGATGATCATATCGCCCGTATTCATAATATTTTGTTGTTCCATTCTTTCCATTTATAAAAAGAATGCCAGCATGACCAAGGTTTGAAAATGCATCTGATGCGCCCGATTTGTCACGCGTGACAGATATGAGCTCTATGTTTTGGGGTGCCAGCGCCTTCAACCAGAGCCTGAGAAATTGGGATGTTTCTAATGTGGAAAATATGTCCCGGATGTTTTTTGGTGCCAGCGCCTTCAATCAGGATCTGAGTAACTGGAATGTCTCTGCGGTGACAGATATGAAGGGTATGTTTTGGGATACCAGCGCATTCAACCAGAACCTGAGTAACTGGGACGTCTCTAAGGTAACAGATATGTCTTGGATGTTTACAGGTGCCAGTGCCTTCAATCAGAACCTGAACAGCTGGAATGTCTCTGCGGTAACAGATATGAGCCAGATGTTTCGCAATGCCAGCGCCTTCAATCAGAATCTGGGGAGCTGGGATGTTTCTAAGGTGATAAGCATGTATATTATGTTTAACGAAATAACGCTCTCCCCAGCCAACTACGATGCACTGCTTGCAGGGTGGAGTGCACGAAGCCTGCAAAAAAATGTCATCTTCGACGGCGGCAACAGCCAGTACTCCAGCTCGTCGCAAGACGCAAGAGATGTCCTCACCAAGAGCTTTGGCTGGACAGTAACCGATGGTGGCATTTTAAAAAAGCGACCCCCAATTGATGATCTTTTACTCTAATTACCGCATATTTGCCAGTATTTTTGTGATGCATGGAATGCACCCTAACTGCCTGAAAGTGCGTTTGTGGTGACATAAGGTATGGTCGCACCTCCTTGGGATGGTTGTTCTTTTTCAGGGAGAGTGTTGCAACAAGATTGAATTTGTCATATAACCACAGTGACTGTAATTATTTATTTACTATTGGAGAAGAAAATATGAAAAAAATACTGGGTTATAGTTGCACTATAGCTGCGGCGCTGGTTTTTAGTTCTACTGCTATGGCTGAATTTGATACGTCAAAACTCAGTGTGGGTGCTAGCTACGGATTTGGAAACGACGGTGTACTTTCCCTCCGTGCCGACTATGACATTTCTGATAACGTAGATCATCCAGTAAAGGTGCGCATTGGCTATGATCGCTACTCACTAGATAGCTGGGGGGGCAGTTACTCTTGGTCATACAGTACATTCTATGGCGGTGCCTATTACGATTTTAATGAAGTGTTGGGGATAGATGACAAAATTCACCCTTTTGCCGGATTAGGGTTCGGTTTTGGGTCAGCATCTTGTAGTGGAGGTTTTTGTAGCGGCCTCTCATCTCCCACCGTTGGCGGCCTATACTATATCGGCGGCATACAATACGATATCACCGAACAATTTTCAGCAGAGGCAAGCTTCAGCGTTTGGGGTGGCCTATCAATTGGTGCAAACTATAATTTTTGACTAAGAACCGGCTAAACCATAAGGAACCTCTGATTAAGTCGATCAGAGGTTCTTTAATATATTAGGCATTGTTAAATTAGTATATTTTCCAGCTCACCTTCAGATTCTTTCGAGGTATCTGATTTTTGAATAACGCTATAGTGATAGGCGCATTCTTTGCGCTTGTAGCGCTGGCGTTCTTTAACTACGCCGCTTTTTATAAAATTATGGCTTATTGCCAAACAACAGTCCAGCCTGCCCTGAATTGTCGATAAATTGATTACGCTGCCCTTGCATCTTTATCGAATGATATGGGGAATATATTTCATGAATAAATCAAATATTAGTCGTTAATTAAAATCATGAAAATTATTGAGCAGTGTTTGCAGATGCCTCCGTCCATCGGCGACACGGTCGATGCGGACAACATCATTAACGATACGGTAGAAAATGTGATGATGTTTAAAGTTCTTTACCAAAACTGTTTTGAGGCCTTTTATATGATCAAATAGGGGTATGTGCCCAATCTCTGGAAATTCTCCTAGCAATGAATATGTCTCTTCTACACAATTTAAAAATAATAAGGCAGCGGCTGGACTTTCTTTAGCGATGTATTGGGAAATTTCACGTAAATCTTGTTTGGATCGCTCGCTTGGTTCAACGAGCATGTATTTGCTCTATTTCCAGTTTAAGTTCAACGAACATTTCACTCGTAGATTGTTTGCAGCTTGGGGAAGTGATTCCTTCTTTAATAAATACAGAAAACTCTTTTTGTGCTTTTGTGTGAAGAATATCTTGACGAATCAGGTGGCGTACGTAGTCAGTTGGGTTGCTGTACCTCCCTTCTTCAACTTGAATATGCACATCTTTTTTTAACTGTTCAGAGAGAGAAATGTGAAGTGATGTTGTCGCCACTTTTGTAAACCTTGTAATTAATGCTTGTGCTAAGAATATAGGCGTGGAATATATTTATGTCAATGGTTGACATAAATTGCTTATCTAAATTGTATGTTGGCCTCCCCATGTTGTTATATGGAGTAGTGTTTTCATAAGCCTTTAAAGTGTGGGTTTTATATGAACATGGTGGTAAAAAAACCAGGAAATCCAAAACAATGCCGAAAGCCCAATAGCTGTTAATATTGCAGGCTTGGGGTCGTTTATAGAGCTGACTGCCCCTGTTTGTTTTTTCATGGATAAATCAAATATTAGTCGTTATCAGGGGCAATTATACGGTACAAAACTCCGCCGTAGTCCAGCATGTAAACTTCGTAGTTCTCATTATAGCCAAATGAGGAGATGTTGATATTTGCGGTGTATGGGCTGAGCAGCTCTTTCTGCGCGGTAACGTTGCTGCCATCATAGCGAATACCCCTCACTATGCCTGATACGTAGTCTCCATAAAGATATACACCACAGAGATCATTAGCCGAAGAACCACGATAAACAACACCACCAGTAATTGACTTCCAGCTATTGCTATCATAAGCGTGAGCGATGATAGGCGGATCATAATCATTGGGAGTACACGGATCAATAACATCTGGGGTACAGATGTCTCCTTCCATCACACGCCAACCGTAATTGCCTCCTTTTTTGACAATGTCAATCTCTTCGCGGGCATTTTGGCCGACATCACCAGCATAGAGATCGCCATTTGCAGGGTCGAAGGTGAAGCGCCACGGGTTACGCAGGCCATAGGCCCAGATCTCTCGGCGCGCCCCTGTTATGCCCTCCCAGGCAGGATTGTCTACGGGAATGGCATACTCCAGGCCGGAATCCTTGTTGTTAATATCGATACGCAACATGGCACCCAGCAGGGTGGTCAGATCCTGGCCGTTATTGAAATTATCGTTTGCTCCCCCACCATCACCCATACCGATATAGAGGTAGGGAGAAGGCTCGAAACCAAACAGTATGTGTCCGCCGTTGTGGTTATTGGCAGGCTGTGCAATCTCCAGAATGATGCGCTCGCTATCTTCAAGTTTGTTCGTAGTACCCAATGTAAATTCGGAGATGATGGTGCAGCGATTGCTGCCAGAGCACTTGGGGTTGGCTACATCATTTTCGGAGACATAATTAACGTAGAATTTGTTGTTTGTGGCAAACTTGGGGTGGAAGGCGATACTGAGTAGTCCCTGCTCACCGCCAAAGGCAACCCGGTCGCTGATATCAAGGAAAAGGACTGTCTGGACACTGCCGTTCTGATACACCTTTATCGTTCCCTGCTGCTCAACAATAAACAACCGGCCACTGCCGTCTCCGGCGTTGGTGACATGAACGGGGGATGAGAGCCCAGTTGCAACAGATTGAATTGCGATGTCAGGGATTGGGGGTGGAGTACCGGTGACTGTACAAAATGCCGCACCCTGCAGTTGTTCGAAAGTTGCACTGACGGTTTCCTCGCCATTATTGCTGGAGCAACCCGCAATGAAAACCAGCATCAACAACAGATGAAACGGTGAAGATATTCTCATAGTGTAACCATCTTTTCTCTAAGTCTGGGGTCTGTTCTGAGTCTGTTAACCAATAGTCAAAATATCAATTTCCGCTTCATATTCATAGTAAATGAGTCCAGCTAAAGACTACGGACAAAAAACTCATGGACACGTTTATCAAAAACCAGCATAACAGTATCGACTGAACAGTCCAGCGCAGCGCATAAGTTTCCAGCATCAACCCAGCTTAGAAAGTTAATTTGAGCATTTTGGCTAAAATCAAGTAAATATAGAGTTTCTGTAATGGATGCGATGGTTGTTATTTCACACCCTGAGCGTGTATTGTGAAGCTCATTTTTAATGAATAGATTGAGGTACGTTTTATGATTTCAGCCATGTTAACTGTCGGTGTGATTATTCTAGCTTTTTATATCGGTTTTAAAGTGGGTATTTATTGTGGAGCCAAGGGGCAAAAATTGAAGGAAGTTTTGGAAAATCATAATAATAAATAGTTGTTGTCCTGAGTGTGACATTGTTTAATTTTACTACATTGCCGCCTTTATCACTCTATATTCATATTCCGTGGTGTATTCGCAAGTGCCCTTATTGTGATTTTAATTCCCATGAGTTGCGTGAAGGGTTGCCTGAAGATCAGTATATTGATGCATTGATTGCTGACCTGGAAAGTGAATTGCCCCGCGTGTGGGGACGGTCGATTCAGAGCATTTTTATTGGCGGCGGAACGCCGAGCCTGTTTTCTGCCGAATCAATTGATCGTCTGCTCTGTGCGATTCGGGCGCGTCTACCTTACCGACCTGATATGGAAATTACTTTGGAGGCCAATCCGGGCGCAATTGAAGCGGGTCGTTTTAAAGAGTTACGTGCAGCAGGTGTCAATCGTCTGTCCATTGGTGTGCAAAGCTTTGATGATGGATTATTGCAACGCATCGGGCGTATACATAATGGCCATGATGCACAAAAGGCAATTGATACCGCTCTGGCAGCAGGGTTTGATAATTTTAATCTCGACTTAATGTTTGGTTTGCCCGAGCAAACAGAGAGTATTGCCCGCTCGGATATTCAAGTGGCCATAAAATCCGGCGCAACACACCTCTCTTTTTATCAGCTGACGATTGAAGCGAATACCGCATTTTATGCAAAGCCTCCGCAACTGCCCGATGATGAAAATATCTGGACAATGCAGGATCAATGTCATGAGCTGTTAGTGGGCGCTGGATTTGAGCAATATGAAGTTTCAGCATTTTCCAAGCCGGATAAACAGTGTCAACATAATCTGAACTATTGGAATTTCGGTGACTATTTAGGAATCGGAGCCGGTGCGCATGGAAAAGTCACCGATGCTTTTCAGCAAAACATTACACGTATCAGTAAGCTCAGGCATCCCGCAGACTATATGCGACAGATTTCAAAAGCAGCGCATGTGAGTGAAGAGCACATTTTGAAGCGCCGTGAGGTTGGATTGGAATTCATGATGAATGCGCTCAGATTGAATGGTGGATTTCCTGTATCCCTGTTTAATTCACATGCAGGTTTACCATTAACGATAGTAGAAAAAACACTCAAAGAAGCTGAAGAGCGTGGTTTGATCAAATGGGATATTCATCGTATTCAGCCTACCGAACGGGGTCGCCATTTTTTAAATGATCTGCTCGGGTTGTTTGTATAAAATATTTTTTGATAATAAATGTGATTGAGACACTAAAATAATGCCTACACTGATTTTACAAGGTTCTAACTTGAATAATGCAATGGCTCAAAGTGTTGCGCAACAACTGCAAGCATCCATTGTTGATCAAAATAGTACCTTTTATCGCTTGCAAACACCCACAAATATTGAAACAAATGCCCTTGCAGAAATACGACCTTCTACCGAGTTTGATATTAATGTACTGCCGGAAGGGTTCCAGCCCGAATCCGTGCGCTTGTTAGTCACTGATATGGATTCGACGCTGATCAATATTGAGTGTATTGATGAAATTGCTGATTTTCTTGGTATCAAAGAAAAAATTTCTGTCATTACCGAAGCGGCCATGAATGGTGAAATTGATTTTGAAACTTCACTCACTCGCCGTGTTGAACTACTCAAGGGGCTTGATGTGGGTGCGTTGGAACGTGTTTACAATGAACGTCTTGAATTAAATCCGGGCGCAGAGCGAATGATTGCTGGCCTGAATGCTAAAGGAATTAAAGTGGCACTGGTCTCAGGTGGTTTTACATTTTTCACTGATCGACTAAAAGATCGCCTGAAATTAGATTTTACACAGGCAAACGTGTTGGGCATAGAGGGTGGCTTGTTAACAGGTCAGGTGGCAGGAGATATTGTCGGCGCAGAAGCAAAATTAACTTTTTTGCTTAAACTATGTCGAGAGATGAATATTGATCCGTCACAAGCCGTCGCTATGGGAGATGGTGCCAATGATCTGAAAATGATGGCGAGTGCTGGTTTAAGTGTGGCCTATCATGCGAAACCTTCTGTTCAAGCAAAGGCACATACAAGCTTGAATGTTTGTGGCTTAGAAGGTGTTTTGGGGTTGTTGGGGATTGATAACTCTTGACACGAACCAAGTTGGCAAACAAAAATCATGGTGATGCTCAATTTCTATGGCTGTTATTCGACGGTAGAAATCCTGCGATAAAAATAGTAGATTGTCACTCTATTATGATAATGAACAGGGTTGTATGAAACGTAAGCTGTATATTAAGACCTTTGGTTGCCAAATGAACGACTATGATTCTGCCAAGATGGCTGATGTTTTGGCGCAGTCTCATGGGCTGGTCGCTGCAAACGATGATAGTGATGCGGATGTCCTGATTTTAAACACATGTTCAATTCGTGAAAAAGCGCAAGAGAAGGTTTTTTCACAACTTGGGCGGTGGCTTAAATTAAAAAACAAACGCCCCAATATTGTAATCGCAGTCGGTGGCTGTGTGGCGAGCCAGGAAGGCGAAGCCATTCGTCAGCGTGCGCCGTATGTGGATATTGTTTTTGGTCCACAAACATTGCATCGTTTGCCAGATATGCTGAACAGCGTCGAAAAAGAGCGCAAGCCTGCTTTTGATGTCTCTTTTCCTGAAGTCGAAAAATTTGATTCATTACCAAAAGCTAAAGCCGATGGTGTTTCAGCGTTGGTGACGGTGATGGAAGGTTGCAGTAAGTATTGTACCTTTTGTGTCGTGCCCTATACGCGCGGTGAAGAGGTGAGTCGCCCGTTTGATGATGTGCTGTCTGAAGTGGCACATCTGGCCGGACAAGGTGTGCGTGAAGTGAACTTGCTGGGGCAGAATGTAAACGCTTATCGTGGCCGTATGGCGGATGGTGACGATGCAGATCTTGCGCTACTAATCTCTTATGTCGCCGCGATTGATGGTATTGATCGCATTCGTTATACCACGTCTCATCCCGTTGAATTCTCTGATAGTTTGATTGAAGTCTACTCTGAGGTGCCTGAGTTAGTCAGCCATGTGCATCTGCCCGTGCAAAGTGGTTCAGATCGCGTATTGGCGCGAATGAAGCGTGGCCATATGATTATGGAATACAAATCTAAGCTGCGTCGTTTGCGTGAAGTTCGTCCCAACATTTCACTTTCGTCTGACTTTATTATTGGCTTTCCAGGTGAAACGGACGATGAGTTTGAAGATACGATGAAGTTGATTGAAGAGGTCGGTTTTGATCGCTCATTCAGTTTTATTTATAGCGCCCGACCTGGCACACCTGCAGCCAGCATGGAAGATGATGTACCAATGGAGGCTAAAAAAGTACGCTTGGCGCGTCTGCAAGCACTTTTAAATGAGCAGTCGATGGCGATTAGTGAAAGCATGGTCGGTTCTGTTCAGTCAGTTCTTGTGGAGCGTTTGTCTACAAAAGATACGGCGCAGTTGGCAGGGCGTACTGAAAATAATCGAGTGGTTAATTTTACAGGTGATGTCTCTTTGATCGGAACGTTTATGGACGTTCGCATCACAGAAGCACTTCCTAACTCTTTGCGAGGTGAGCAAATCTCTTGAGTCAATCTACTAATGAAGGTTCTTTTGTTCTGGAGCCTGATGATAATTCGCGTCTCGCTAATCTTTGTGGGCCATTTGATGAACATCTGCGTCAAATTGAGCGCCATTTAGGTATTGAGATCAATAACCGAGGCAATGCTTTTAAAGTGGTTGGCAGCCCAGCTGCAATGCGCTCGGCTCAATCTGTTGTCACAAACCTTTATGATGAAACCGAAGAGTCAACACTCAATAAAGCGTCGGTGCATCTATTTCTGCAAGAGTCAGGTGCGGAAGTCTCGAAGAAAGGCCAAGCCGAATTAGATAAAGAAATTGTTGTTCATTTACGGCGTGGCAATATTAAAGCGCGTGCGGCCAATCAGCAGCGCTATCTTCTGAATATCAAACAGCATGATGTGAGTTTTGGCATCGGCCCCGCAGGCACAGGAAAAACCTATCTGGCTGTTGCTTGTGCAGTTGAGGCGCTGGAAAGAGAGAATGTTCGGCGAATACTCTTGGTGCGCCCAGCGGTAGAAGCAGGAGAGCGTTTGGGGTTTTTGCCCGGTGACTTAGAGCAAAAAATCGACCCTTATCTTCGGCCTCTCTACGATGCTTTATATGAAATGCTCGGGTTTGAACGCGTGGCTAAGTTGATGGAGAAAAACGTCATTGAGGTGGCACCATTGGCCTACATGCGGGGGCGAACGCTGAATGAATCTTTCATTATTCTTGATGAGGCACAAAATACCACCGTTGAACAGATGAAAATGTTTTTGACACGGATTGGTTATGGCTCAAAAGCAGTGATTACAGGTGACGTGACACAGATTGATTTGCCCCGTGGCCGCCCCTCTGGATTACGTCATGTGACTGAGGTGCTACGAGAAGTAGAAGGGGCTAGTTTTACATTTTTTAAAACGCGCGATGTGATGCGCCACCCTTTGGTTCAACGCATTGTGAAAGCTTATGAGGTCGCCGAAAGGGCTGAAAAGATCGCTGAAGATTCAAAAGAAACTTTAGCGCAGCGTAACGATGAGCGATATTAATATCGAAGTTCAATATGCGGTGGCCAGTAAATTTCTGCCTACTGAAGCCGATATTAAACAGTGGGCAGTGGCTGCGATCGGTGATCGTATGGCTCATGCAGAGCTAACGGTACGTTTGGTGGGTGAGTCTGAAAGCAAGCAATTGAACGAAGATTTTCGCCATAAGCAGGGTTCGACCAATGTGCTCTCTTTCCCTATGGAGTGCATGGAAGAGATTGGAGCTCCTTTGTTGGGTGATATCGCGATCTGCGCGCAGGTCGTTGAGTGTGAGGCCGCAGATCAAAATAAAGAAATCGTGGCTCATTACGCACACATGGTTGTGCATGGCGTGCTGCACCTTTTGGGGTATGATCATATCGAATCTGAACAAGCAGTGCTCATGGAAAAATTAGAGACTGAAATTCTTGGGCAGTTGGGTTATTCTGATCCTTACCAGTATTATTTTTGAAGAGGCTTTAGTAATACTTATATGACTGATCAATCAAGCAATGGCTTAAATAATCGTTCGTGGCTGGAAAGATTAAGCCACGCACTAAGTGGCGATGAACCACAAAATAGGGAGCAGTTGCTGACGTTGCTGCGCGACTCTCGGCAACGAAACCTCATTAACGATGAAACACTCAGTATGATCGAAGGTTCTCTTTTGGTCTCTGAAATGCGTGTGAGGGATATTATGATACCGCGCTCCCAGATGGTTGTTTTAGAAGGTGATGGGAATTGGGAGCACTGTTTGCCTTCAATCATTGATTCGGCACACTCCCGCTTTCCTGTGATGGGTGAAACCCGAGATGAAGTGCTGGGGATTTTACTGGTTAAAGATCTTTTGGTGCCGCTCGCCAATGACCATGATGCGCCATTGAATTTGAAAGAATTATTGCGCCCTGCTGTGTTTGTTCCTGAGAGCAAGCGGCTGAACCAGTTGCTTCAAGAGTTTCGCTCTAATCGTAATCATATGGCTATCGTTGTGGATGAATATGGTGGTGTAGCAGGGTTAGTGACTATTGAAGATGTGCTTGAGCAGATTGTCGGCGATATTGCGGATGAACATGATTTTGATGATGAAGATCTATACATTAAAAAGCATAGCGAGACACTTTATACGATCAAGGCATTGGCCTCAATTGAGGAGTTTAATGAGTATTTTTCAACCAAGTTTAGCGATGATGAGTTTGATACCATTGCGGGTCTGGTGATGAATAGCTTTGGTCATATGCCGCAGCCCGGTGAAACTGTAGAAATTAAACCCTTTCATTTTAAAGTGCTAAATGCTGACAGTCGCCGGATTCATTTATTGGAAATGTCTTTGGAAAAAGGGGCCAATCCAGTAAAAAACTCTCCGGCAAACCCCAATTCAGCAACTGAATAACACGGTGCTCGACCTAGTCTTTTCGCGGGTGAGTCGAGCGGGTTGGCGGGGTGATCTTTTAGCGCTGTTGGCGGGCCTATTGATGCCGCTGGCTTACGCGCCTTTTAATCTGTATCCATTCGCTATTTTATTGCCTGCACTGTTATTTATGACGTGGCTGGATGTTTTGCCAGGCCGTGCTTTTATTCGTGGGTTGCTATTTGGTGCGGCCATGTTTGGTGCAGGCACGACCTGGATGTATATTAGTATCCACCATTTCGGTCATGTCAATGTGCCGCTCTCTCTGTTTATATTGGCGCTTATGGTCATGTTTATGGCGTTGTTTTATGCGTTATTAGGCTATCTGTTTACACGTTTTTTCCACCCTCTTTCACTGAAATTAAAACTTGTTATTGTTTTGCCTGCCGCCTGGGTATTTCTAGAGTGGGTGCGTGGCTGGTTTATGACAGGTTTTCCATGGCTAAATCTGGGCTACAGCCAAGTGGATAGTCTGTTGAGTAGTTTTGCGCCTGTGTTAGGTGTTTATGGTGTCTCATGGGTGGTGGCATTGAGTGCAGGATTGCTGCTGTTTGCAGTGATGAAAAAGTCATGGCTTTCAGGGTTGGCTATTGTTGCGTTGTGGCTGCTGGCTGCAATGATGGGACAGATCACCTGGACAACGCCTGAGGGAGAGCCTGTCAAAGTAAGTTTGATTCAAGGCAATATAGCGCAGGATGAAAAATGGTTGGCAGAAATGAGAATGCCGACTATTGAGCGCTACAGCCGTTTGACCCGTGAAAATTGGCAGAGTGATTTGATTGTCTGGCCTGAGAGTGCACTGCCTGATTTTCGTTATCGAGTACTGGATGTGCTTGAGCCGCTGGGCGATGAGGCAAAAGCGAATAATAGTCAGCTGTTGATTGGTGTGCTTTCAGTGCAAATGGAGCCAGTTCGCTATTACAATAGCGTCGTGGGCCTGGGTACAACCGAAGGTATTTATCACAAACAGCATTTGGTGCCTTTTACTGAATATTTGCCCATGAAATCGCTGCTATCCGATATCGTTGATTTTATGGACGTACCCATGTCTGATTTTAGTTCAGGTGATGATGATCAGATTTTGATGGAGGTGAATGGGCATAAAATAGGGCTCTCAATCTGTTATGAAGCTGTGTTTGGAGAAGAGCTGATTACCAGCCTGCCTGAAGCATCCATGCTGGTGAATGTCAGTAATGATGGTTGGTTTGGCGAATCAATCGGGCCTCATCAGCATTTACAAATTATTCGTATGCGCGCATTGGAAACGGGTCGCTTTGTACTACGATCAACAAATACTGGAATCTCTGCAATTATTGGCCCCGATGGAAAAATTCAATCCGCATCTCCACAGTTTGAAGTGCATGTGTTGACGGATGAAGTGCAGCCCATGCAAGGTGCGACCCCTTATGTGGTATGGGGCAACTGGATGGTGATTATATTGGTCAGTGTTTCTCTTTTATCAGCGTTGATTGTGAGTCGACGAACTCACCGCTAGAGATATGTGCTGCATCACTTATTTATCTCCTCCTCCACAACCGGCTGACCTTCCACTCATATTTCCAAGTCCATTTAACAACACCCCTCATGCAATCGCAAAAAAAGCGAGCGAACAACTGCAAGACCTGTTAAATAACCAATTTAATTGTCCTCATGACTTCGATGCTCCTGAGGGTGGCAAAATGTTTGGTGTGTTGGTGGTGAAAGACCAAAACAATAATATCGGATTTTTATCAGGCTTTTCCGGCATGTTAGCCGGAAAGTGGCGGTGGCCAGGGTTTGTCCCCGAGCTATTTGATTTAGTTGAACGGGATAGTTTTTTGCCTGCAGGGGAAGCGGCTTTGGCCGACTTCACTTCTCAGATATTTGAATTACAAAGCAGCCAAAAATATCGTGATTTACAAAAGCAATTAAAGCAGCAGGAACAGGAGCGTGATGCCGCATGGCTTTTGTTGAAACAGTCTCATAAAGCACGTAAAGCACTGCGTGATGAGCAGCGAAAGGCGTTGCAAAACAATGATGCTTTATTCACGGAATTGGCACGAGAAAGTCAGCAGGATAAACGTGAGTTAAAAGACATTAAAACTGAGTGGATCGCACGACTGGTCAGTATACAAGTTCCGCTGAATCAAATTGACGGTAAAATTGAACGGCTTAAAAAGGCAAGAGCTGAGTTATCCAGTAAGCTGCATAAACAGGTTTTTTCAACGTACCGGTTGACTAATTTTTTTGGTGAACAGCAAGAAGTTTCTACCTTTTATAAGGGTCAAAAACCACCAGGAGGTGCGGGGGATTGTGCAGCACCCAAGTTGATTCAATATGCAAATCGCCACCATTTACTTCCGCTGGCTTTGGCCGAGTTCTGGTGGGGCGCTTCACCAAAAGAAGGAGTTCGGCATCATGGTTTTTATTATCCCTCTTGTCGAGGAAAGTGTTGGCCCATTCTGCCTTTTATGTTGCAAGGGCTTGATGTTCAACCGCCGACTGAATTAGTTAAAGCCATTGGTGAAAATGAACCTGTCGCAGTTTATGAAGATGATGACCTGTTTGTGGTTAATAAACCTCATGGTTTGCTCTCAGTGCCGGGAAAAGAGGTGCAAGACTCTGTATTAACACGCCTACAAAAACGTTACCCTAAAGCAACAGGTGCATTGCTAGTGCATCGCCTTGACCTTTCAACCTCGGGTTTATTGCTTGTTGCGAAAAACTCAGAAACACATAAAGCACTGCAAAAACAATTTCTTAAACGTACGATTAAAAAGCGTTATGTGGCGGTGTTATCAAAAGAGCTGCCTGAAGATCAGAGCCAGGGTGTGATTGAGCTGCCACTGCGTGTGGATATTGATGACCGGCCTCGCCAATGCGTCTGTTTTACTCATGGAAAGTTAGCAAAAACTCACTGGAAAGTGATTGAACGAAAGCGGGGTCGAACACGCGTCTATTTCTACCCAGTTACGGGGCGAACTCATCAGCTTAGAGTGCATGCTTCGCATAAGGATGGGCTCAATACTCCCATTGAAGGTGATGAACTTTATGGTGCTGAGAGTGAACGACTGCTACTTCATGCGGAGCGGCTAATTTTTATTCACCCTGCGACAGGTCAACGCATTGAGGTTCGAGTCGCTGCTCCTTTTTGAGCGGCGGCGCTGCCGAGACATATTTGTGAATTATCAAATTTATCGGTGGATATTGTGCTTTCGCCCTCAGCGGCGGGTAGACCAAAAAAATATTACCAGGTGATGTGAAGCATTTTGAAAACATGCTTATACAATGACTGAAAGCAAAGGTTAAATCGGAGGCTTGAGTTTTTATTGGCCTAAATCAGCTAATAATGCTCCAGTGGATTGCCCGAAGCATCATTTTTTTCACCAAACTTTAGCACATTGAGCTGTGTCTAAACCTCAATATCACTCTCCTCCAACTCCAGTGCAAAAGATGGTGCGCCTTGATTCTCTTTTTTCTCATCCAGACTAATTTTCAAACGTAGATTATTTTGAGAATCTGCATTGCGTAGCGCTTCTTCAAAACTGATGCGCCCTTCACGGTAGAGCTTATACAGTGCCGTATCAAAAGTCTGCATTCCCAGATTTTCTGATTTTTCCATCACATCCTTAATTTTGGTTATCTCACTTTTAAGAATTAAATCAGCCACTAACGGTGTACCTAAAAGAACTTCAATCGCAGCCGTTCGTTTATTATCCACCGTTCGTACCAAGCGCTGGGAAACAAAACCACGAACATTCAGTGATAGATCGAGCAGCAGTTGCTTGTGCCGCTCTTCTGGGAAAAAGTTAATAATACGGTCAAAAGCCTGATTGGCGTTATTAGCATGAAGTGTTGAAATAGCGAGGTGCCCAGTCTCTGCAAAAGCGAGCGCGTGCTCCATCGTTTCACGGTCACGTATTTCACCAATTAAAATAACATCAGGTGCTTGGCGCAGCGTGTTTTTTAGAGCATCTTCAAAGCTGTCTGTGTCGACACCCACTTCACGCTGATTTACGATACTTTTTTTATGTGTATGAACATACTCAATAGGGTCTTCAATCGTAATAATATGACCTGCATGGTGCTCGTTTCTATAGTCCAGCAATGCCGCCAATGAGGTCGATTTTCCTGACCCCGTTCCTCCAACAAATAGAATCAGCCCCCGCTTTTGCATGACAAGCTTGGCGAGCACTGAGGGTAATTTAAGGTCACTCATGGTCGGAATGGTCGTTTTGATATTACGAATCACCATCCCCACTTGATTCCGCTGTTTGAAAATATTGATACGGAAACGCCCGATTCCTCTGGCCGAAAGAGCCATATTCATCTCAGGTTTGGCTTCAAACTCAGCAATTTGATCCCCATTCATTACGCCATAAGCAATTTCCTTGACGCGGTTTGGTTTCAGTTTATCACTCTCCAGCGGCACCATTTGCCCCTGAATTTTAGCGCTTGCGGGCGCTCCAGTGGTCAGATAGATATCTGATGCATCTTGCTCTACCATTGCTTTTAAGTAATCATCAAATTCCATCTTTCTTTTTGCTCCATTAGCTGTTCTATGATCTATCGACAACAGCAAAAACATCTTGACTCAAGGTAAAACCATGCCATTGCCAGTATCACAAGAGTTACAAAGCCTCATCTCCAGTCAATGGGAGTCCTTCTGCAATGCGACTTCAATTGAAAACTCACCGCTGAGTTCCGATCCTTTACTGTTGAAAACATTACAAACCGTTTGGGCAGGAAGTGAGTTTGTGGCTCAAAGCTGTATTCGCCACCCAAACATGCTGCTTAAACTGATACACAGCAATGACCTGAACACAATTTACGAAAAAAACAGATATCACACCGTACTCTCAAAACAACTCACAAAAGTGACTGAGGAGGCTGCACTGCTTGATGTCTTGCGCCATTTTCGTCGGAGAGAAATGGTGCGTATTGCCTGGCGTGACCTCGCACAACAAGCCTCGCTTGATGAAACCCTCTCCGACCTATCTGAACTTGCCGAAGCGTGTGTTGATGAATCGTTAACACGGCTTCACCAATGGCAATCAAAAATCTACGGAACACCCGTTGATGAAAATAGGGTTCCACAGAAAATGGTTGTCATCGCGATGGGTAAGCTCGGCGCTCATGAATTGAATTTTTCCTCTGACATTGATCTGATTTTTGCCTATCCATCGCAAGGTCAAACAACAGGCCGATCCAAAAGTTTAAGCAATGGTGAATACTTTACCAAACTGGGGCAGCGCCTTATCAATGCACTGTCGGCCTTAACACCTCAGGGGTATGTATTTCGTACCGACGTGCGCTTACGTCCATTTGGCGACAGTGGCCCTTTGGCCATGAGCTTTGATGCAATGGAAGCCTACTATCAAGCTCACGGCCGAGACTGGGAACGTTACGCCTGGGTTAAAGCACGCATCATCTCGGGTGACTCCGCTGCAGGTGAACAATTACTGAAAATCATGCGCCCCTTTGTCTATCGTCGTTATCTGGATTTTAGCGCCTTCAGAGCATTGCGAAAGCTCAAACAAAGCATCAATCATGATGTTGAGCGCCGAAAAAAAGAGAATAATATCAAGCTGGGCATTGGTGGAATTCGTGAAGTAGAGTTTATTGGGCAAGCCTTTCAACTGATTCGTGGTGGCAGAGAGCCTGAGCTGCGAGAACGCAGTATCTTAAAAATTTTACGCCTGCTGGAGCAAAAAAACTACCTGCCTAGGCATGTTGTTCTCACTCTGACGGAAGCCTATGTTTTTTTACGCCGTACAGAAAATCGTCTGCAAATGATGGAGGACAAGCAGACACATACGCTGCCTGAAAACAAATTAAGCCGTGAACGACTGGCCTTTTCCATGGGGTTTTCCAATTGGCAAACATTTATGACGGCACTTGAGCAACATCTGAATCAAGTTCATAGCCACTTTGAGCAGGTGTTTGATGCTCCTCAAACAGACCATTTCACGCAATTTTCTGATATATGGCAAAGCAGCGCTCATTCAGAACAGGCCATCGCACTGCTCACGCAGGCTGGCTATGATAGCAACACCGCAATTGAAATTGCTCAAACCCTCACACAGTTACACCATTCATCACGCTATACAAGCCTAGCTATGATGGCCAAAGAGCGCCTTGATCGACTGATGCCACTGCTACTTGGCGCAGCACTGACTCAAAGCCAATCAATTAAGCCATTACAGAGGCTCATCCAGTTTATCGAAGCCATGACTCGGCGCAGTGCCTATTTTTCGCTCCTCACTGAGAACCCGATGGCACTTTCCCAACTGGTGCAATTAAATCTGGCTTGCCCCTGGATTACTGAGCAGTTAACACGCTACCCCTTATTGCTGGATGAATTGCTTGATCCAAGAGTGCTTTATACGCCGCTCGATAAAACCCGCATGGAAATTGAACTGGCCTTTCAACTTGAGCAAATTAAAGAGGATGACCTTGAGCGCCAGATGGACGTACTGCGCCAGTTCAAAAAGGCACATGTTTTACGTGTGGCCGCAACAGATATTATGGGTAAACTACCACTCATGAATGTCAGTGATTATTTGACGGCAATTGCAGAAAATATTTTACAACAGGCCTTGCAACTCGCATTAAAACGTTTGACCAAAAAACATGGGATGCCGCAGCAGCACAATGCAAGCACCGATATTGATTTTGCTATTATCGGTTACGGCAAACTAGGTGGCATTGAGCTGGGTTATGGCTCCGATCTGGATCTCGTTTTTTTGTATGACGACCCTCACAGCGATTCACAAACAACAGGCGTGAAACCCATCAGTCATGCACAGTTTTTCACTCGACTGGGTCAAAGTATTATTCATATGCTCAATACACTGACTTCATCAGGAATGCTCTATGAAGTTGATATGCGCCTGCGCCCCAATGGCTCTTCTGGCCTATTGGTGAGCAGCCTGGATGCTTTTTCTACTTATCAACACTCGTCTGCCTGGACATGGGAACATCAGGCATTGATTCGGGCACGATTTATCGCGGGCAACAATCAAGGTAGGCTTTGCGACAAATTCACAGCGATTCGGCAAAAAGTACTTTCAGAAAAAGAGCCATTAACAACACTGAAACAAGAGATAAAAAAAATGCGAGAGCAGATGCGTCAAACACTCACAACGAAGCAACAGGGAAAATTTGACCTTAAACATGCTGTGGGAGGCATTGTTGATATTGAGTTTTTAGTACAATACGGCATCCTTGCCAACGCACACAAGCACCCAGAGCTGCTTCGTTGGACGGATCACCTGAGCCTGCTCGAAGCGCTCACTAAAATATTCTTTTTTACAGAAGAGGAGTTTAAACAATTGAGCAACGCTTATCGCAGCTATCGCCATGCGGGTCACCACCAAGTGCTTCAGGGAAAAAAGGCTTTAGTTGATAGTCAAAAATTTAAAGAAGAGAGCAGTCAGGTTAAAACAATTTGGCAGAAGTTGCTTGATAAGTCGCCATGATTGTAAATTAGAGTTGCATCTGTAGAGTGAGTTTTATTCGAAAATCTCTTTCAACGCTTTGGTTCTAAGGATAAATAATCATGTACGCATTCGATATCATTATCAAAAATAAACGATTCAAGGAAAAACATAATCAACAATACGAGGACTGGATAGACTGGGCTTATGATTATGTTTTTCATTTAGACCGGACGGGTCAAATTATCAAAAAAGACCACCCAATAATTGTCGATGATTTAACGCTGCGAGTACCTGTTATTTGCCCTGAAAAAGATTCGCTATTTTTAAAATATTGCAGTGAGTACAGTTTAGACTTGATAGAAAAAATAGAAAAAAATACAGGTAGCACCATAGAAAGTATATTCACAGGAAGAGATGCAGGTAATCCAAATTATACAGTTCCTGAAAACTCATCCTATTATATATTAAGAAATGGCTGGGAATCACCATTGCTTTGTGGTGATACACATCGCCCCATACCATTATATAGATTTCCTGGTACAGATCATAACGGAGTGGATTACGATAATATTTATTTCTGGAATCAAGATTTTGAAAGGTTGTCTGGATTGTGGTTATCTAGTGGTGCATACGAAGCATTTACACAAGAACAAATGCAAAACCCTTTCTCCAGCATTAATAAATCTGGGCGTAAACTGTGTGCATTAGTTGAAAAACTAACGGCTGTACCAACCTATTATTTTCTCTTCAATTATCGAGATGGGTCACAAAAACAAGACCAACAAAGAAAATGTCCAATCACAGGCAATGACTGGCTTATAGCAGATAAAACATCATCTGATTTTATAGCCTTTAAATGTGATGAAAGTAGATTAGTTTCAGAGTTATCCACAAATGTGAACAGTGAAGATGAGTCTTGAAAAAAGGGACGTAATTTATGCGGACTACCCCGCTGCCAACAACAAAATCACTCAAACAAAGCCAAGCAGATATACACATTCACACACACAACACCAACCTTCTCGTACAGTCTTCCTGGCATCAAACCGTTTCTTTTTCTATAAACGGACTCAAGTCATTGCTATAGATTAAAAAAATCACTACTCTGTGTGAGTCGGAACAACAGGATGGCCGATTTGGTTCAACATAGTTGACCCAAATTCAACGGAAAACTCAGACCAATAAAAATCATAAGGAGCTAACATGAAATTTAGCACACTGACAATCACGCTTCTATCTTCAGTTCTTTTATCCGCCTGTGTATCCAGCGGTAAATTCGAGACCGCACTCGCCGAAAAAGATGCCATGCACCAATCTTTGGAGAGCGCTCAAGATGAAATTAGTCGTAATAAAGAAAAAATTAAAAAAACCGAACAGGAGCTGGATTCTTCTAAAAAGCAAATTGCAAAAACTCAGGACGAGTTAAACAAACTTGAAGCAAGAAAATTGGCGCTTCAAAAGGAGCTTTCAGAGTCTCAGGAAAAAATGGCCACTCTGAGTAATATTGAAGCCGAAACTAAACGCCGTAATGAAATATATGCACAGTTTGTTAATCGATTGAAAACCATGATTGATGGGGGTCAATTAACGGTCAGCATTGAGCAGGGCCGGATTGTCATTAACCTTCCGAACAATGTTCTGTTTAAGAGTGGAAGTGCTCACTTAAACCCCGAAGGTAAAGAGGCTCTAGCTAACATTGCATTAGTACTGAGCCAGTTTTCAGACAGGCGCTTTCAAATTGAAGGACACACAGACAATAATCCGATAAAAAGCGCACGCTTTCCGAGTAATTGGGAATTATCCACAACCCGAGCTCTCACCGTCATCCACCTACTGACCAGTATGGATGTTGCCCCTGAGAATATCTCTGCGGCTGGTTTTGGTGAATTTCGCCCGAGATCTGAGAATGAAACTGAAGAAGGCCGGAAGCTTAATCGCCGGATAGAGATCGTTATGCTACCAAACCTTGATATTTTATCAAGCGAGCTACCAAAAGTAACGCGTTAGACTCCATAATAAATAGCAGAATACCCCAACGGAATCCTTCGGCTGTTGGGGTTTAGCTTAATTTTCTCAAACTCAAAACTCCAACCTAAAGCCTAAAACAAAGTTATTTCTAATATAGCTGACCAATGCATTTTGTTCGAGTGTTGCAATCGTCTCACCGCTTAATACAATGTTAGATGAAAATTCGGAGCGTATAATTTGCCAACTATATTGGCCATAAAAAAATAGTTGTGAATTTAATCTATAATTCAGCCGTGCGGACAGTTTATTTTGTAAATTTGATCGACGCTTCTTAAAACCTGTAAATGAATCAGGATTCTTGAATCTTGAATACAATAACTGATAGCCCAAGCTTCCTGAGAGCTTATGTTTAAAACTTTTACTCAAATAGGTGCTGAATTCGTGACTGGTATTTGCAAAATCTGAGTCCACTTCATTTTTATTGTCTGTTCGTGTCAGGGTATACCCCAAACGTAAATTACTACGCATCGCAAAAGGCTGCCTAAGAGTCGCTCCCACAGTATAAATTTTTGCATCAGAAATCGTTCCGACTAATGACTCTTTATCCGTATAAGATAACGTTCCTGTCACCGTGGAACTCACATCAGAGCCCCAAGTCTCAGGAGAGATACTTTTCATATTCAAGCGCCGATAGCCACTCGCTTTATACACTGAGCTCTTGCTGATAGCTTCATCCAGCATCAAACGACTGTTTTTCCGATAGCTGTAGCCCAGTGTCCAGTAACGATCTACCGGCCCGGAATTGACAGAAGCGCTTGCATCATAGGAGAAAAAATCAAACTGTTGCAGATGAAAAACCGAATATGATGGCGATAGACTGAAGTCATATTTAAGGTTCTTCTTTGGCCTGAACTGGTATGCCATATTAAAAAACAGGTCAGTGCGATAATCAGAGTCAGGTTGTTCAGGGTTCTGATTCACATTATCGTCATAGCCCATTTGATAGGTCATAGCATAAGAATCAGGCCGCAGACGACGATCAACAATACGTATACGCTCTTTTGATTTTTCAGCCAATTTTCCAGTGGAACCATTCACAATCTGCCTATAGCCCACGGCGGCTTTCTCATTTTCTCCCTGCTGCTCATAAAGCAGTGATAAAAACCATAACCCCGGAATATAACCTGGTTTCAACTCCAGTAGCTTTTCATACATTTTCACCGCCTCGTCTAGATCCCCTTTGCGGTTTTTTACAAATCCCATATAAAGATAGGGTTCGTATTCATCTGGATTCAGATCAATCAGTGCCTGAAATAATTTTTCTGCGGCATCATAGTTTTCAGCTTTTAATTCAGCACGAGCCAATACAACTTGTGCTTTGAACAGTAATTTTTCTGATTTTTCAGGGTCACCTTCGAGTGTCACTGCGGTTAAATAGGCCTCAGCGGCCTCATTAAACTCCCCCAAACCAAGCAGAACATTACCCAACTGCTTATAACCAATGGGATTGGTTGGATCAAGCTCTGTCACGCGTTTATATAATTCTCGCGCTTTATCGAGCTGCTTCATGTGGAGATATGTGCCTCCGAGACCAAAATGAGCTCGCGGATTATCAGGATCTAATTCGACGGCCTTTTTAAATTGTGCCTGCCCTAACTTTAATTTCCCCAGTTTTGAAAGTCGTGTTCCATCATTCATATATGCATTTAGCATCACTGCTTTCAGTTGTTTTTTTTGTATATCGCTCTGCGTCGTTACCGCTGCTTTATCAAGCTGCACGAATGCTTCATCAAACTTTCTTCCACTTAAATAAGCGCGAGCCAAGCCAAATTGAGCTTTAAAATTATCTGGGTTAATTTCAGCAAGCTGAGTAAATGTTTTTACAGCCTCTTCACCTCTATTTTGCTCCAGATAAGCAGAACCTAAAGCAAAGAGGGCTGCGGGTGAATTAGGGCGCTCTTTCAACAACTTTTTAATCTCAGCCTCACCCTTCTCATACTCTTTTTTCTGAAAAAAATCTTTGCCTTTTAAGAGCCATAAGCGAGTCTGTGCTTGTTTACCTCGTTTGCTATCAGGCTCTTGCGTAACAACCTGAGAAAAATGATACCGCTCTTTTTCAGCATTCCCCTGCTGACCAAATATTCTCGCAACATTCATATGTGCCCCCGCTGCCTTTGGGTCTTGCTCAATCACTTGCAAGAATACTTCTTGTGCCTGAGTCAACTGTTTATTCATCGAATATGCAATTCCAAGATGATTGAGCACATCAATATCATTTGGAAACTTTTTCAATGCGCTTAAAAAAATAGTAATCGCATTTTTAATATCGCCTGCACTGATATATTTTTTGCCGTGTGCAAGCAGCTTTTGTTTTTTCGTTCTTTGAGATTTATTGAACTGTATGGGAGCAAAAGCAGGAGCAGAACTATTAATGGTTTTTTGTGGCTGTGCAACTAACTGGGGCACCCACACTAAAAATAGTGTGGCTAATAACGCAGATATAATAGAGATCGGGAATAATTTACGCATAGTACTTATAATTAATAATATACCGTAAATTTCAACATGACTTTCCAGCTATCAAAATCAAGTTTTAGCTTTTCATAAACAGCGATATACTCCTCTTCATCCTCATCATAATAATAGTCACTCAGATAATACGTTTCATTATCCACTTTCTTTGTGGGCAAGTTCAGTGCCGCCGTACTGATATTATCCATTGCTAAAAAGTCCCAGCGCCGCTGTTGATTCTTAAGCGTTGCATCTTCAAGCCCAAAGCTATAGCCTGCCTCAAACCCAATTGAAAATTGTTCTGTTAAAAAGTATTCACCCCCGCCACCAAACTGCAACATCATGTTACCCGTACTTTGCGCCTGTACAATGATATTACGCTGCGGTGTGCTCACCAGTGCACCGACCACGGTATCACTTCGAATATCAACAAATTCAAAATTTAAATCTTCCCTGAAATCGATATCATACAGCTCATTCACACCGGCTTGAAAATAAAAATTATATCTATTACGTTGAAATAACCGATAGCGCCAACCCACAAAAAAATCGTTATACGATAATTTTGTTTTCCTGTGCTGGATCGTATTACTCAATATTTCCTGCAGTGGAAAATTAGCATTAATTGTGCCACTGGAGGTGCCTTCCCAGGAGCTGTAACCCAGCACTAAGGAGTGATTTTTATGTACGCGCCACTGAAATTCAACGCCCCCCGATAAACCCGCCTCTATATCATCCAGCGGGTTACTAAATGTAAAAGGTGTTTTTATACTATTGCCAACTTCGTCCAGACTGTTCGCTGTTAAAATAATAGGTGCCTTAAGCTCTTTTTCATTAAACAGTTTTAATTTAGGCTTGGAATAGCTAAGAACAGGGGAAAAGCCCCAAACGGGCTCATTTTCAGCATAAGCAACAGATATTGAGAACACCATGATAAAAGAGGCACTCAGAGACTTCATTCGTCCCTTATGTGATTGCACGAACACGTCCGATTTTTTTATCCATGGGTTTGTAGAATGAAAACAGTACCGGCAAAATTATTAATGCCACAAGGCAGCTTAATGCCATATAAATGATCACAAAGTATCCCAACTTAATATGCGGTGGAAATTGTGAAAATAGTAAGACAACAAAACCTGAAATAACAATCAAGGCATTCAATACAATCGTACGCCCGACTCGCCGGAACGTTTCTTCCGTCGCTAACATGGAATCTGAAAATTCATTCAACGCTGCTTTATATTTAAAAATGTAGTGCACGGCATAATCCACCCCCACACCAATCGCAACACCTGCAGCTAATGTTGTTGATACATCAATCGGTATTCTTAACGCACCCGCAACACCCGCCATAATTAACGTTGTAATCGTGACAGGTAACACCACAAACAAGCCGATGACCATGGATCTAAATAACAGTGATGCAATAAGGAAAATGCCAATTTTTGAAAATATAATTGCAATTGCCTGGCTTTCGATCAACAGTTTCGCCCATACAAATGAATTATTCGCTGAGCCCGCCAGATTCACTTCAACAGGAAAGTCTTCAAACTCCTTATCTATATATGACTCAGCGGCATCAATAATAACTTTAATATCTTGTGTGTGATCCGTTTGAATCGAAAAGCTCACAAGTGCGCGGCGATAATCATAATCAATCACTTCACTGAGCTGTTCCGGCTGCCCTGAGATCGAGAGCAAATAGAGATATTCACCGATGATTGCTCTGGAATCGGGCAGGACGTTATACGCTTCTTGCCCAGCATTTAGATTTTTATTGACACTTTTTAGATAATCAACAATAGACAGTGAGTCACCAACAAAGGGAAGTTGCTCCAGATGTTGCTGCATTTCTTCTATTTTTTTCAGTAATTCGGGGGATTTAATAGTGTCATTCTCTTCACTTTCAAACACCACATTGAGAAACAGTGTGCCATCAAATTTATTATTCAAAACATTGTTTGAAACGACAATGTCACTGTCTTCTCTGAAATCACTCATCCAGCTAGAATCAACAAAAAGGCGTGATGCACCCATCACAGAAAGTATAGAGATTGCGACAATAGTGACCGCAATACCTGTTCGATAACGTACGAACAATCGGCTCGCCTGAACTAGTCTTGAAGTTAATACACTTTGCTCAGAGCGAATTCGTATTGAGCGCTGCCTGGCTAAATAGTTACCCACTTTAGGTGTCAATAAACTTAATGCGGCTGGAATCAGCATAATAGAAATAAGCCAGCTAAACATAATGCCCAGCACGGTAAACAGGCCAAAGATTTTAAAAGGGGGCATCTCAGCAAAATAGAATGATAAAAATCCAATGGATGTCGTCAGCGAAGTCACCAAAAGTGGTGGCCCAAGCTCATGCATCATTTTTTGGACGATGTCATTAGCATCGTTATGCGGATCTTGCAATACATGATCATAATAACGACTCATTAAATGCACCGCATCACCAATTCCCACCGCTACCAAAATGACCGGTAACATCGTTGAAATGGTATACAACGGAATCCCCATCAGCACCATTACACCCATCGTCCAGATAATCGAAATCATAACGACTGCAATCGGCAATACAACGCCCCGTGCGGTGCGAAAAATCATGAACAGTGCAAATCCGATTGCAGCCACCAACATAGGAATCATGACTTTCATATCAGTCATCGCATCCAGCCCGGAAGTTACTTCAATGACGGGGCGACCCGAAATATAAACTTTATCAAAGCTGCTTTGTGAAGTCTGGCTGCCCCCTTCCCACGCTGAATTATCCCAATCACCTTGCCCCCAATCGCCATCTCCTGACCACTCGCCTTGCCATTCAGTCGCGGTGCCATATTCAGCATCGAGAATGGCTTTGACTTGCCAGTAAGTCATATAACGGTTGTCAGAACCTTCTTTGAGCCGTGCTCGAATCATGGCCGCTTTGCCATCTTGCGATACGATATTGCCCACAAAAAGATCGGCATTACCGTAGACAATTTTTTTCAACGCTTCGATCGAGGCTTCATCGGTTGCTGGTGTTTTCATCAATGCCATTGCACCAATGGACTCCTCATCACCGACAAACAGCGTTGCGGTCGAAAGTGAAACAACGTCAAGAGTCCTATTAGCTTTTATGCCGGGCAGTGCTGCAAGCTTTTCAGTAATTGAGGCGATATGGGCAAGTGTATCGGGGTTAAATATACCCTCCTCTTCATTGACGATTGCAATGACCATGGCATCTTTAACACCAAATATGGTATCCACTTTTTCATCATACAAAATGGCGGGGTGCCCATTGGGAAGATAGACGCGTGCATCCGTTTCCCAGCGAAGCTGAGGAAGCTGCAGTGCGAAATAAACCGTCAGCATTGCAATCGCTAACAATATAAGCTTCGGATATTTCAATCCCAGAGAGTAAAGAGGTTTCAACATAAAAAAACAGCAGCTCCAAGCTTAGGAAATTTTATAATCAGAATGAATATTTAAATTCAACAAAAAATCGGTCATTGTCATTAAAATTACCAAAGAATCGGGCACGCTGATCAAGTGCGACTATACCCGATTGTGTTGAACCCACACCCACACCAAACTGGGACTTTTTTCCCTGAAACAGATCAAAACCTGCGGTAAATTGAAAGCTGTCTGACATCAAAAATGTAACTTTCGGCTTTACATAGCTCTCTTTATAGTTTGGTGAATAAATAGCCAATAGTTCAAACAACCTTCGGCCTTTTGAGAATGGCTTGCGCAAATAAAGGCTGATCGTGGTCTCAAACTCATCCTGAATAATCGGCTTGTCATACGCAAAAATAATCCATTGTACAATGGCTGGAGAAATTTCCATGCCTTTGTAATTAAAATCAACGCCCAGCCCCCAGCGGACATGTGCTTTTTTAAACTCCCCATTTTGATCAAGAAAACCATCATTATCACCATCTGTTGTATTTTGAATACCAAAATATTTATCCGGTGCATAAGCAAGTTCGCCTTTTAAAATGGTTTTTCCGATGGGTTTGAGAATCGTTGCCCCCCATAGTGACATACGTGAATAAGTGGGGAAAAATTCAGGATCAGCATCTGCTATGATTTTCATGCGACGAAACATCACAGGGTAATCATCCCATGTATAAAAGTAGCTCAGCGCAATTTGTGAATCAAACCATTGATCCGTCGTCATACGAAAAGCAAACTCGGAATTTACAAGTTTATATGACTCAGGATAATAAGTACCTTCAACATTCTGTAATAACTCCCATTCAGAGCCACTTGGAGCGGGTTTATGAAACTTGAGTTCAGGGATCCATAGAAATTGATACGTCGCTTCATCTCGATAGTAATCCACCTTGGCCGTCCAGAGTGGTATGCGATAGTCGAGCAGGTCAGGTAGCGTTAACTCTCTAAAGTCGATAGGATTAATTTCATCCGTCACTCTATTTCCTTCAAGTATGCCCCAAATAACATATTGTTTACCTAAGCGAATATCAAAATCATCCAGAAACAAATCAACATAAAATTCACGCAGCTCTGCCACTGATGAGTCCTTATTTTCTTGTAGATCTTCTATAAAAACCAGCGGCTCCTTCTCTTCACGTTCCAGACGCGCTGAAATCGTTTGATAATCAAACAGATCATAAGCATGGTCATAATAGGCCCAGCCTGCAATATTAAACTGCATGGTATCACTCGCAACATACTGCGCTTCCAGATAAAGTATGTTTTTAACCTTCGTTATTGAGCGAGGCTCACGAAAGCGATATGCGAGCTCATTCTTTAAGTACCCACTAACCGTTAGCTCTGGTACGGTTAATGCGGAAAAAAACTGTGATAAATAACCTTTACCTTCAATAGCAGAGGCTTTTGGCACCTCTGTTTGTGTTTCTGATCCCTTTTCTTTCTCAGCAGGTTGAGTATCACTCGGCGCATCAACATCGCCCTCTTTATCTTCGGGGTCAACAACCAGAGGAATATCAATCTCTTTGTTTGATGACTCATCTGAGTAACGATCAATTTCCGGCCTCTTTACAGGCTCCAGCTTCTCAAACTCTTCTGCCTGGGTCTCCAGCGGCGTAATTCCTAATGCACTATCATCCGTAAAACGATTATCTTCCAGAGTAGGAGGCTCTGCATAAACAACGGCACTTAATAGTAGAGCAACAAGCCAAAAAGCCTGGATTAATACACGATTCATGGAAAAACTACGATAAAACATCCAAAACATCTCATTTAAAAAGCGTATTTAAACTCTACAAAAATTCGATCATTATCATCAAAGTTTCCAAAAAAGCGGGCTCGCTCTTTAACAATGACTAAATTGCCTGTTTGTGCATTTCCGCCAACCCCGACACCAAATTGCGAATTTTCACCGCTGAACAGATCAAAGCCAGCCGTTATTTGCAAGCTATCTGTAATTCGAAAAGCAATTTTGGGTTGTAGATAAGCATCCTTAAAGTTAATTGAATAAATCGCCAGAAGCTCAAATAGTGCATTAATTTCATGCAACTCCTTGCGCAGATAAAGACTCAAGCTGGTATCAAACTCATCCTGAATGATGGGTTTGTCATACGCCATAATGACCCACTGGACGATTGCAGGTGAGACTTCCATGCCTTTGTAATTAAAATCAACACCCAGACCCCAGCGAATATGAGCTTTTTTGAACACCCCATTTTGGTCAAGAAATCCGTCACCATCGCCATCGGTATCATTCGCTATACCGAAATATTTATCGGGTACATAAGCAATCTCACCTTTTACGATGTATTTATTCACTGGTTTGATAAAGGTCGCACCAAAAATAGAAATGCGCGTATAAGTCGGAAAAAAGGTCTGCTCAGGATCAAAATCGACTCTCATTTTTCGAAATAACACGGGGTAATCATCCCACGTATAAAAATAGCTCAGTGTTATTTCAGTCTCTAAAAACTGACCTGTTGTTGCTTTTAAAGCAAATTCAGCATTGGAAAGCTTATAGGACTTCGGAAATGTCGTATTAGGGACTTCTTGTAATAGCTCCCACTCTGATCCTTGGGGGCCAGGTTGGTGAAACTTAAGCTGTGGAATAAGCACAAACTGATAATCCGCTTCATCTCGGTAATAATCGACTTTAGCAGACCAGAGTGGTACACGATAATCTAGCAAATCAGGTAAAAAAAGCTCGCGAAAATCCAGCGGATTTATCTCATCAGTCACTCGATTACCTTCAAGCACTCCCCAGATGATGTATTGCTTGCCAAGGCGAACATCAACATTTTCAAAAAACAGATCCAGATAAAGCTCCCTAACTTCGGCAACGGGAGAGTCTGTCTCCTCAGGCAGGTTGGCTATAAAGACCAACGGCTCTTTCGCTTCACGCTCCAGGCGTGCCGCGATTGTCTGGTAATCGTACAAATCATAGGCAAGATCGTAATAAGCCCAGCCCGAAAAATTTAATTTAATATCGGGAGTCATTTCATAACCTGCATTCAGGTAAAAAATATTTCTGATTTTCGTAAAAGAGCGCGGCTCGCGTAAGCGATATGCGGTTTCATTTTTCAGATAGCCACTCACACTGAGTTCTGGCCACTTTTCAGCGACAAAAAACCGAGAAAGGTAGCCTTTCTCTTCGGTGTCAGCAACAGGCTCTTCAATCACTTCTACTTTAGTTTTAACTTCAGGTAGTGGCTCTTGGCTTGTTTCAGGCTTAACCGCTTCACTCAAAGGCTCAGCCCCCTCCATCGACAGATCATCTTCCAAGTTAGAGTCAGGGAGTAGCTTTATATCCGCTTGCGCATCGTCAAAGCTTGATGTATCGGGTGCAAAGACCCCTTCAGGTGCCTCTCTATCCTCTTCAGGAACACCGTCAAGGGCTGAATAGCTAATACTGGGAACAATAAAACTCCCCCCCCCCCACAAGCAAATCAATATTTTGAGAATATTTTTTATATTCAATTTCAAACCCTGCAAATTTTCACATGCATAACGCAGTAGTATTGCCTGCAAAAATCAGATGAAATATGAACATAGAAAAAATCAAGCCATGCAGAAAGTAATTAAGTAATTGTTTTAACACCGTCCTTGCTGCCCAGCAACAATACATCAGCGGGGCGAATCGCAAACAAACCATTTGTCACCACACCCGCAATATTGTTCAATTGTGCTTCCATTTTTACAGGTTCCATAATTTTCATGTTATGAACATCCAGAATAATATTGCCATTATCCGTTGTAAACTCTTCACGAAGTACTGGATCGCCGCCCAGCTTAACAATTTGACGCGCCACATAACTCCGCGCCATTGGGATCACCTCAATGGGTAGTGGGAAAGTGCCCAAGATATCAACCAATTTGGAGTCGTCGGCAATACAGACGAAAGTTTTACTGGCAGCAGCGACTATTTTTTCACGCGTCAATGCACCGCCACCACCCTTAACAAGGTGCAAAAAACGTGTTGACTCATCAGCGCCATCCACATAAACAGAAAGATCACCCGCTGAATTCAGATCTATTACATCAATGCCATGGCTTTTTAAACGCATCGCGGTGACTTCAGAGCTTGCCACTGCACCATCAATTTTATGTTTAATTTCTGCCAGTGCATCAATAAAGTGATTGGCGGTAGAGCCTGTACCCACACCGATAATTCCACCCACATCCACATACTCCAGCGCCGCTCTGGCCACCTGCTTTTTCATTTCATCTTGTGTCATTTTTATCTCCTGTTTCTAATAGCTAAATAATTATCTCAAAAACTGTAGACATAATACCGCAACCACCCGTGACTTTCCCATAAGAGCAGTATATTGTTCCTCTGTTTTAGCTAAAAAGTAATCGCACCATGCCCAAACGATATCTAGAAAAAATACTCAAAGCCCCTGTGTATGATATTGCCAAAGAGACACCCTTGGAGTACGCGCCGAAGCTATCAATGAGGTCAGATAATCACATACTGTTAAAACGTGAAGATCTTCAACCGGTTTTTTCGTTTAAATTACGTGGTGCTTACAATAAGATTGTCAGTTTAAGCCCAGCCGAAAAAGAGAAGGGTGTGATTGCCGCATCAGCGGGGAATCACGCACAAGGTGTCGCGCTCTCGGCTCAGAAACTTAACATCAAAGCCGTGGTTGTGATGCCTAAAACCACGCCAGACATTAAAGTGGCCGCTGTTCGCAATCTTGGCACACAGGTCATACTGTTTGGCGATAGCTATGATGAAGCTTATAGCCACGCGAAAGAGCTTGCAGAGTCGGGGGCAATGACCTTTATCCATCCTTATGATGACCCTGAGGTCATCGCAGGCCAAGGCACCATTGCCATGGAAATCATACGGCAGCATTCTGGTGATCTGCACGCTATTTTTATTCCTGTGGGCGGTGGCGGTTTGATTGCGGGCATATCAGCCTATATCAAGCACCTCTATCCGAATATTAAAATTATTGGTGTCGAACCAGAGGATGCAGCCTGCCTGCACAACGCACTGCAATCTAATCGGCGCATCAAACTCAAACAAGTCGGGCTTTTTGCAGATGGTGTTGCCGTGCGCCAGATTGGCAAAGAGCCTTTCCGTATAGCCCGCCAAACCGTTGATGAAGTCATACTCGCCAACACTGATGAAATCTGTGCGGCCATCAAGGATATTTTTGACGATACCCGTTCGATTGTTGAGCCTGCTGGCGCATTGGCCGTAGCCGGACTTAAAAAATACGTCAAACAACATGCTATTAAAGGGAAAAATCTTATCGCCATTAACAGTGGTGCCAATATGAATTTTGATCGCCTGCGACATGTTGCAGAGCGAGCTGAGCTGGGCGAAAAACATGAAATATTACTAGCCGTTACGATTCCAGAGAAATCGGGCAGCTTTAAAAAATTCTGTAAAACATTGGGACAATCAAATATTACTGAGTTTAACTATCGTTATGCGGATGACAAACAAGCTCATGTTTTTGTTGGCATCGAGCTGGATGGCCAAACCTCTAAGAGTGATGTTATCCAGCGGCTTGAATCCAATAAATACATCGTCATTGATATGTCAGACAATGAAATTGCCAAACTGCATGTACGCTATATGGTCGGTGGCCATGCCAATAAAGTAGAGAATGAACGACTGTTTCGTTTTACATTTCCTGAACGCCCAGGCGCACTTTTGCAATTTTTATCATCTATTGGCAAGCACTGGAACATCAGCATGTTTCACTATAGAAATCATGGCGCAGCCTATGGCCGAGTATTGGCAGGCATTCAGGTGCCGGAGGCAAAGAGTGTTGAATTTCAAGAGTTCTTAAAAACTTTTGACTATCGCCATCAAGAAGAGACTGACAACCCAGCGTATCAGCTATTTTTGAATTGAAGCCAATAGAAGAAGCATTGCTAATTTAGGGTGGTTTTTGAGCAATCTCAAGAGTTCAGGATATTTTTAATTTCATCCACATCCATTCCAAACATATGAGCAATATCAATAATCGATAACCCTGATTTTTTGACTTGCTTTATCATATTGCATCGCTCCTCTTCTCTGCCTTCTTCTCTGCCTTCTTCTCTGCCTTCTTCTCTGCCTTTCTGTTGAGCCAGCTGGATTGCGCCTCGCTGATCCTGAATGAAAATTTCTCGACGCTCTTGATCATCCAGCTCTTCGGACGTAAGCGCTGCTTTATTGGCCAGCTCAAGTGCATGTACAATGGACGCTTCAACTTTTAAAGAGCTAGGAACGGTTTCAAAATCATCTGCATGTTTCAGAAAGTAATACCAGCGATCCAGAACCGTATCTAATTCATCTTCTGTTTTATTAAACTTCGGCAACTCTGCAAATACGAGCTCAAGATCATCATTATAAACTTCACCTTCATCGGCTCTGAGTTTAAACTTGTTTGAAACCGCTTCCATTTCCGGAAACATTATAAAATCAGTAATTGTAATGGCGATCACATCCGTCAGCAGGTGATAATCTTCACCGCTGCCCAGTTGAGATGCATAGGCTTTGCAAGCGTTGTACAGAATTCGTTTCTCAAATCCTGCAACATTCAGCACCTGCATTTCAATAATATAGATTTTTCCTGTTTCGTTTTTAGCTCTTACGTCTAGATAGGTATCTTTCATGCCTTTTATTTTAGGTGCCAAATAAGGATCAAGTATCGTGACTTCCATCAAACGATAAGGTGATTTCAATTCCAGCAGGGCATTTAGAAAACTCAATAAAATATCCTGACTCTCTTCTGATCCGAATATTTTTTTGAACGCAAAGTCTGTTTTGGGGTTTAAAAATTTCATAGTTCTATTTTACGCCCGATTTTTTTTTGCTACAACTCTCTGAAACACAAAGCCTGCTTTTCGATTTCAGAAAGTCTAAGTTGGTTTTTGTGAAATATGGGGAGTATTATGAAAGTGATTAAATGAGGATTGGTCAATTCAGGTGGTGAAAGGTGCAACTTTGGATGATCTTTCGCCAGAGGCAATTGCTGCTGCCAGGAATAATTTCAAAAAGAAAAATGTTGAGTTAGCGGCTGAGATGGATGACTGGAGTGGCGAGGTTTTTCTAAACAAGGCAAAACTGACGATTCAAGGCAAGATCACCCGTGCCGTGTTGGTGCTGCTGGGTAAACCAGAGTCTGATCACTTTTTAACACCCGCAGTGGTTACTTTAAGCTGGATTCTCAAAGATCATGATGGCCTGGAAGAAGATTATGAACACTTTTCTGCGCCGTTATTGCTTGCGGTGAATCGGCTGTTTGCCCGTATTCGCAATCTTAAATACCGCTACATGGCAGATAGCACGCTGTTTCCGGAAGAGGTGAATAAATACGATGCCTGGGTTATTCGTGAGGCTCTGCACAATTGCATCGCTCATCAGGACTACCAATTAGGTGCGAGAGTGGTGGTGGTGGAGTTTCCAGACCGGCTGGTATTTTCCAACAAAGGAGGCTTTATTCCGGGTAATCTGGAACGGGTGATTAGCTTGGATGCTCCGGAACCTTACTACCGCAACCGTTTTTTGGCCCAAGCGATGGTGAGCCTGAATATGATTGATGCGGTGGGTAGTGGCATTAAAAAAATGTTTGTCGTGCAGCGCCGTCGTTTTTTTCCCATGCCGGATTACTGCATTGAGCCAGATGGCGTGATGGTGACTATCTATGGTCGAATTGTGGATGAGCGCTTTTCAAAGCTGCTGGCAGCAGACTCTGAGCTGTTGTTACATGATGTGATTTTGTTGGACAAGGTGCAGAAGGGCTACCCGCTAAGCGATTATGAAATAAAAACCCTGCGGGATAAAAATCTGATTGAGGGGCGTAAACCCAATCTATTTGTGTCGGCCAAAGTGGCGAGTGCAACAGGACAAAAGGCGGCTTATACCAAGCAGAAGGCCTTGGATCAGCAGTATTATCTAGACATGATTCTTAAACTCATTGAGCAGCATGGGGAGGTGGAGCGAGCAGATATTGATGAGTTGTTGTGGAAAATGCTTCCCGATTTTTTGGATGATAAACAACGCAAAAGCAAGATTAACAATCTTCTGAGTGAGCTTTCAATGCGGCAGGGGAAGATTCACAATATTGGTACACGTAGCCAGCCTAAGTGGGTGTTGACAAGGGGTTAACTTTATTAATTAAACAAGCCTTCTAAGAGATTTGTTTATGAAAGAAAACCACATAACCAATTGTTTTTTATGTTTAATAGTTTTTTTTGTGGGAATTTAAAATTAAAGGAAGACTATAAATAATGGGCTATGGGAGTCGGTGCTTGGTAGCTCAACTTTAAACTTGTTCTTCATTCTTCTTTTCAATAATACGATACCCCATTGCCCGATAGCCACGCTGGCGTTTATCCCACATTCGCAAGAACACTGGATGCCCAGTATCGACAAAGTCAATAATTCTCACATCGGTCTTGCTGGCATGTTCACGATGCAGCCGCCCAGCATATTGTTGTAGCGTGCCTTTCCACGAGATCGGCATGGCAAGTATCAATGTATCGAGTGGTGGATGATCAAACCCCTCTCCTACCAGTTTGCCTGTTGCCAATAGAATGCGTGCTGCTCCGACTCAAAGCAAATCGGTTCCTAAAAAGAGAGAGGAAAGCCTATGGACAACGTCAGGTTAAAGCCATAGTCTTCGCCTCTTGTGAAAACAATCTATGGGAGGACTCCCTTGAAGCGATTATTAACATCCGGCTTAATTTTGTTTGCGGCGGTTTGTCAGGCTGAGTCGGCAACTGAACTGGAAATAGAAAAATGTGTGTTATCTATGCCCGGCTCCACTATTACCGCAGTGGCTGAATGTGGCTGGCTTACAGTTTTAGAAAACCCGAAGGATCTTGGTGGAAAAACCATTCGTTTGCATTTTGCCCTGGCACGGGCATTAAACCCTAAGTCGGATAGCACGCCGATTTTCTTTTTTGCTGGAGGCCCAGGTCAGGCCGCATCAGAGCTTTGGGTGCAGTTGGAAGGGCCACTTTATAAACTCCAGAAAAACCACGATATTATACTGATGGATCAGCGAGGCACTGGAGCTGCTTCTACTCTGAAGTGCGAACTTGATGACCAGAACATTGATTTACGAGTTGATTATGGGAAGATAGCCGCCCAAACGCGTGAATGTCTAACCAAAGTCGAAGGTGATCCGCGCTTTTATACAACCACTATTGCCATGGCCGATTATGAACAGCTAAGGCTTGCTTTGGGCTATGAAAAAATAAACCTTATGGGGGTTTCTTACGGTACTCGCGCCGCTATGGAATACTTGCGCCGGTATCCTGATCAGGTACGCAGCATCGTTCTTGACTCCATAGTCCCCCCTGAACTGCTGCTTGGAAGTGAGCACTCTATTAACCTTGATCAGACTATGGAGAATATTCTGACAGATTGTTTGAATGATAATAGCTGTGCGAAATATTTTCCTGCGGTTAAAACCCAGCTACAGCAATTAATAACAAAGGCCAGAGCTAAGCCACAAATTCTGGTCGTTGATGATCCTTTAACTGGCGATCCGATTGAATTGGAAGCTAATATTGAATTGCTTGCGCTGGCCTTGCGGATGCTTTCTTATAATAGCCAGACACAGGCAATGTTGCCTTTCTTGATTGCTGATACTGTTAATACAGGCAGCCACAAGCGATTAGTATCACAGGCATTGATAGCGGCCTCCGGGATGGAAGGTATGCTCAATCACTGGATGGAGCTATCAGTTATTTGCGCTGAAGATTACCCACTTATGCAGCCGCGCCCACAAGACGCGACAACTATTCTGGGTGAGGTGATGTATAAGGTATTGCTAGCCCAATGTGAAATCTGGCCACGCGGCGTAGTGCCAGATGATTTCCATAAACCGTTCAAATCTGATGTGTCAGCTCTGTTGCTCTCGGGGGAGTTTGACCCGGTTACCCCTCCACGATATGCAGATCAGGTAGCCAAACAGTTTAGTCGGCACAGCAATCTGGTGGTTAAAGGACAAGGTCATAGCGTGGCTTTTTCTAAATGCACCAGTGATATTGTTACTGAATTTATAACTAAAGCCGACCCTAAAAACTTAGATACCAGTTGCCTTGAACAACAGGATAGGTCACCGTTTTTTATTAATATTATGGGGCCTACACCATGATTTTTATAGAAAATCTAAAAAAATCATTCGGCAAGATCGAGGCGGTTCGCGGAATTAGCTTCAAAGCCGAAGACGGCCAGATTACCGGCTTACTAGGCCCCAATGGTGCTGGCAAGACCACCACATTACGGATGCTCTATACCTTGCTTAAACCTGATAGCGGCACGATTCTTATTGATGGGGTGAATCCACATCAGGAGCCTATTGAAGTCAAACGAAAGCTGGGTGTGGTGCCAGACAGCCGGGGTTTATATGCCCGTTTGAGCGCGCGTGAAAACATTCGCTACTTCGGACAGCTACACGGGGTTAAAACCAAGGAGATGGAAGAACGGATTGAAAGTCTGACTGATATCCTGGATATGCAAGATTTTATTGACCGCCGTACCGAAGGTTTTTCGCAGGGGCAGCGGGTGAAGGTAGCAATTGCCAGGGCGATGATTCATCAACCGCAAACAATTTTGCTGGATGAGCCAACCAATGGCTTGGATGTCATGACTACCCGGGCATTGCGGAAATATTTGTTGACCCTTAAAAAAGCCGGACATTGTGTGGTGCTATCAACCCACATAATGCAGGAAGTTGCCGCCTTGTGTGACCACATAGTAATAATTGCCGGTGGTAAGATTGCCGCAGAGGGTAGTGCCACAGAGCTATTACAGCAAAGCGGTTATAACAGCCTTGAAGATGCTTTTGTCAGCCTCATTGGCAGCGCTGAAGGTTTATTATCATGAGTGGCTGGATCATTGTATTTAACAAGGAAGTAAAAGAAAATTTTCGGGATCGACAAGTAATTCTTACTTCGTTAATACTTGGCCCACTGCTTGGCCCAGTTTTATTCGTTCTAATGTTTATCTTGATGGCCGACTCAACCTCCAAACGCCAGGATAAGCCTCTGGAAATACCCGTGGCAGGTCAGCAATATGCTCCCAATCTGGTGGCATATCTACAGCAGCAAGGAGTAATTGTTGAGGAGGCTCCCGCTGATCCGGAAGCTGCGGTTCTAGCCAGAAACAAGGACCTCGTATTACGTATTCCTGAGTCTTTCATAGAACAATGGGAGAATGGGCAGCCAGCGGTGCTGGAAGTAATTGTTGATGAATCCAGACAGCAGGATAGACTTGCCAGTAGGCGCTTAAAGCAACTACTGAATACATATTCTCAACAGTTAGGTATATTACGCCTACAGCTACGCGGAGTTTCTTCACAGGTATTAAGTCCGGTTATGATTAAAACTGTAGATCTATCAACAGAAACATCATGGGCGGCCGAAGTATTGGCATTTTTACCCTATTTTTTGATGATAGGAGCTTTTGTTGGCGGCATGCATCTGGCAATTGATGCCACTGCGGGTGAAAAAGAGCGTAAATCACTCGAGCCACTGTTAATCAATCCGGTGCCCCGCTGGCAAATCATGGCGGGTAAGTTAATGGCCACTTCTTTCTTTGCTGGGCTATCAGTGCTTTTAACTATTCTGGCATTTCGTTTTACGGTGCAGTTTTTACCGGCTGATATGCTTGGGGTCTCCATTGAGATCACCACACCTATGGTTGTTGGCATGTTGGTGGTTCTTTTACCAATGGCGATACTGGCATCAGCATTTTTGACCGTTATTGCCTCATTTGCTACAACTTTCAAGGAGGCCAGCTCATATACAGGTATGGTTCTTGTTATTCCGATGTTGCCGAGCTTTTATTTAATGATAAACCCAGTAAAGGCTGAAACCTGGATGATGGCAGTACCGCTATTATCACAGAATGTGCTGATCCATGAACTCATTCGCGGTGAGCAGGTGTCGGTGTTGTGGTACTTGCTGGCAGTGGGTACTACTTTAGGGTTGGGGCTGATATTAGCGACTGTTGCGGCTACTTTATACAACCGACCACGGGTGATATTTACTAGTAAGTAGTCATACGTAGAATTTTTTCAGCCTATCAACTGTTTTTGAATTGAGATTTAAAACAGGGAGTACTTACCACCACACTCCCTGTTGAGTTGAGTTGAGTTTATTTCAAAACACCTTGAAGCAAGCTCATCGTGTTATCACCGCCCGCTGACTTTGCATAATCCAAAACAACTGGAACAAATTTTCCTGCCATATCAGGGCTTAATCCTAAACTTGAAAACTGCCCAGCCACACTTGCTAATCCACCGCCGCTATTCGTATTTGAAGAATCACCACCCATTGATGCCGCACCTAACAAAGAGCCGACACCTGGCAACGATTTTGTCACATTCGAAAAGTCACCGGCACTCAAGCTTTGCTTTGCCAAACCAAAAAGTGCTGCTGCACCCCCCAGTGCCTGCTCATTACTGACACCCAGCTGGCTGGTTAACATACCAATCAATGCACTCGCACCTGAAACATTATTACCCATTCCAGGGATCGCTGAACATCCACTTAATAGCAATAATAGAGCTGAAATAAAAGAAATCCCAAGTCGTTGGTGTTTCACTGTATTTTCCTTTTTAATGAGCGACGAAAGCTCAGCAATGTATCGCAGTCCCGCAACGATCACAAGCCTGCCTATTGTATTGGTTGCTTTTATTAATAAGCAAATCGTAACGTAATCGCTGCTTTCCAACCTTTTGGATTCAGGTTTAGAAGGTAATACTTGAGTGACTCTGAAGTCAAGTAGTACCCTTTTCGATCTTCTGGGTTTTCAGCAACCGGGTACAATATTTCACCCATGCCATCTTTATCCAGCACATTATGCTTCACATCAATTTTTGACAACCCAAAATTACTTGAACCCAAAATATATCCGCCTTCAAAACTCAGTGCCCACTGATCGTTTAAGTAATAATCGAATCCCAAACCTCCCTGGAATGCCAGTATTGCTGTCGCCCGAGCCTGGGTTATCATCACACGCTTGAAAGAATCTACATCTTTTATACCTTCCGCTTTAGGAAAATCATCCGCATCAAAAGTGAAAGCAAATTTTTCGAAGTAATCAAAATCAAAAATACTATTGATTGAAAAGCGCGTATAGAGCCGATAAGCCTTGGGTTTATGCAGCAACGAAAAACGTGTCCCCAGAAATGCCTGGCTATACGACATCTTGGCAGTACGAACATTCAGCGCCTCAACATCCCGCTTTTCAACCAGAACATTGCCTCTTGAAGTGGAGCGAGCTTCTTTTGATTCCCAACTGCTTAACCCTGCAAATACCGAAAAACGTTTGGAGAAAAGCCACTCGAATTCTCCTCCAAACTCGACCCCCCCTGGCAATGCTTCTAAATCATTTCGAAATTCTCGGGTTGCTTCGATTGTCTCCCCAGTCTCCAGTAAAATTTCACCATCACTAAACGTTAATGGCGCAATGAAGACATTCTCATAGATTTGAGTCAATGCCGGTTTATGCTCTCCCAAATAGACGCTGGCCGTCCAGAAAGGCTTCCATGCTCCCGCACGAGCCACTGGTGCTTCCTCATGAGCTACTGAAGAGGTGCTTAACACTAAGAGAATCACCCCTATTAAATGTAAAAATAATTTTTTCAAAATAGTCAGAATCGAAAGTATTGTTTAGTAAACACAGCCTATTTTTTACCTATTTTAGACTCTGTGCCATTCATGATTTTTTGAATATTGCTGCGATGTCGCCATATAAGCAATATAGCCAGTAGTATCGCCAGCAAAATATACTCTGGCTCCGGCATCAATAAATAGACAAAAAATGGTGAAAAAACTGCGGCAACTAATGCAGACAATGATGACAAACGTGAAATAAAAGCCACGAAAAACCAGGTCACTAATACTAATAACCCAACCCAGCCCGAAATACCCAGCAATATTCCCAGTGCTGTTGCAACCCCTTTCCCCCCTTTAAAGCGAAAAAAAACAGGGTAAAGATGCCCCAGAAAAGCGGCTATACCCACCAGTACAATCGCAGCAGCCGACAACCCTAACCATTTCGCCAGCAATACAGGTATCAACCCTTTTAACAAATCACCCAGCAACACAATGATGGCAACTTTTTTACCACCAAAGCGTAATACATTGGTTGCACCTGGGTTTCCAGAGCCTTGGCTGCGTGGATCGGGCAGCCCTGCAACTTTACAATAAATAATCGCTGTGGAAAGTGAACCCATCAAGTAAGCAAGCAGTATAAAAGCAGTATCAATTGTCATGGAACGCAGTTTATACCGATCACGAGCAGGTTTCTACGAAGAGGGGATAAAAGTGGTTGTTATTTGTTCAGACTGATAAACTTATCTAAAAAATAATAACCGGCACAATAAATCTGACACATATGGATATCATCTACCTACGCAACTTAAAAATTGAAACCGTTATTGGCATTTATGATTGGGAACGAGAAATAAAGCAAACGGTTGTACTTGATCTGGAAATGGGCACCGATATCCGAAAAGCAGCGGTAACGGATCGCATTGAAGATACTCTGGACTATAAGTCAGTCGCTAAACAAGTGATTTCCTTCGTTGAAACCAGCGAATACCAACTCGTCGAAACATTGATTGAGAAAGTTGCAGAACTCGTAATGAAAAATTTTAGCATTCCCTGGATGCGTTTAACCATTAATAAGCAAGGCGCTATAAGTGGCGCACGTGATGTCGGTGTTACTATTGAGCGCGGAGTACGAATGTCAAAATGATTCAGGTTTATTTAGGCATTGGCAGTAATATTGATCGTGATTTTAATATTCGCTCAGGTATTTCCCATTTAAAAAAAGAGTTTGGAACGCTCACATTGTCTGCCGTTTATGAAAGTGATGCTGTTGGCTTTAAAGGCGATCCTTTTTACAACTTGATCGCTGCCTTTCAAACAGACTGGCCTGTTCATAAAATCGCTCTTATCCTTAAAAATATTGAAGACACCCATAAAAGAGATCGAAGCAATCCAAGCTTCTCTCCACGCACTCTGGATATTGACCTTCTACTGTACGGCGACCAAATCATTCAGGAAAACGGTCTCGTTTTACCACGCGATGAAATTCTAAAGTACGCATTTGTTCTGAGGCCATTAGCTGAAATTAATGGCCAGGCAACGCATCCGATTACCCAGCAAAGCTACATCAAGCTGTGGGAAAATTTTGATCAAAGTCGCCAGCCGCTCAAACGGGTCGCGTTTGAGTTTGATTAATTTCCTAGGGAACGTCCACCATCAACAGTGAGAACTTGACCTGTCATAAACTGCGCGCCATGCAGTAAATAATGGACTGCCTCAGCGATATCTGAGGGGTCGCCGTGTCGTTTCAATGCTGTTTTAGAGACGATTCGCCGTTTGGTCAACTCATCCATACCCTCTTCAGGCCACATAATCGCCCCGGGCGCAATGGCGTTTACACGAACATCTGGCCCTAACTCTTGAGCAAGTGATTGGGTCAGCATGACCAGTCCCGCTTTGGCTGCACAATAAACAGAATGAAACCGTAAAGGACGCTCCGCATGAATATCCGTAATATTAATAATTAAGCCTTTTTGTCGTGCTAAATAGGGCGCTGCTGCCTGAGATAAAAAAAGAGGCGCTTTTAAGTTAACACCCAGTAAATCATCCCAGTGTGCTTCTGTAATATTGCCGACGGATGTCGGGTAAAAGGTTGAAGCATTATTAATCAAAACATCAAGCCGCCCCCAAACGCCCTCCGCTTCCTTAACCAAATGAGATGATTTTGAGACCTGCAACAGATTCGCTTGAATCAAAACCACTGAGTCCGAGCGTTGTGCCAGCAGCTCTTCTTGTAACAACTGAGCTTCACGGCGAGAGCCACGATAATGTAAGACCAGACTCATCCCCTCTGCGTGCAAACGACGTGCAATCACTGCGCCGACACGACGTGCAGCACCGGTAATTAAAGCAACTGGCTGAGACATCATATATTCCCCAAAATTCTGCATAGTAAATATTGTCAGAACCGAATAGAATTACGGTTGACTCGAATAACAATCCTTATCACTCAGCGCCACTCTAACCGAATGCCAAACAAATTTCAGCAAACAAAGCCCATAACCTCTGATTCAATCGACTTACCCGTCCCTGATCAAGAGGCTCGTTTACACAGCGAAAAAGTCATCACACATATTCGTCAAAAAATCAGACTCCGGGGCGGGAAAATCAGCTTTGCTGAATATATGGATTTAGCGCTTTATGCACCTGGATTGGGCTATTATTGTGCAGGCCTTCAAAAATTTGGTGAAGGGGGTGATTTTATTACTGCGCCAGAAATTTCCCCTCTGTTTTCACGTTGTTTGGCAAATCAATGCCAACAAGTTTTAAGCACATTAGAGACTCCACAAATACTAGAATTTGGTGCTGGCAGCGGAATTATGGCTGCGGATATTTTATGTGAACTTGAGCGACAGGGTTGCCTTCCTGAGTGCTATATGATTTTAGAGCTCAGTGCAGAGTTGCAACAACGCCAACGTCAAACCATTGAAAAGCATGCCCCTCATTTACTTGGGCGAGTAAAGTGGATTCATCATTGGCCAGAAAAGCCTTTTAATGGTGTTATTTTAGCCAATGAAGTGCTTGATGCGATGCCGGTGCGTCGCATTCAGTGGCAAGGCAATAAAATTATAGAAAAGATGGTCTGCTGGAAAGATAATGCTTTCACTTGGTGTAACGGTGATGAAGTGCACCCTGAACACCTCACCTTTACACACGTTACAGGCTACACCTCAGAATATAATGAAGCACTCGACTCGTGGATCAAACAAGCGGGTGACTCATTATTAAACGGTATGATACTCGCTATTGATTATGGCTATTTTCGCCAAGAGTATTATCACCCACTAAGAAGTGACGGCACGCTCATGTGCTATTATCAACACCATGGTCACAGTAACCCATTAATACTCACTGGCCTACAAGATATTACAGCGCATGTTGATTTTACTGCTGTCGCAGAAGCAGCGATTAATGCTGACCTTAATGTTTCAGGTTATACCTCTCAAGCATTTTTTCTGCTGGCCAATGGCCTCACAGAAATGGCTGAAGCAACCTATCCAGAAAAGGTTACATCTCAGTTACAGCTCTCCCAACAAATCAAAAAACTCACCATGCCCGATGCCATGGGAGAAACATTCAAAGTCATCGCACTAACACGCAATATTGATAGACCACTCACAGGCTTCATGATGCAGGATTATCGGCAACGTTTATAAAAAATACGTACACAAAACTACTTATGCACAACTTTAAAGGCCAACAGTTATTTTATTGAAAATATATTGGCACATAAACTAAGGCTCGTAACACATTGATAATGAAAATAATTAACAATAAAAAACTGTTGTATTTTTAATTAACTACAAAAATGAGTTGATTTTTGAAAAAACTTATATATTTTATGCACAAAGTTATCCACAAGACCTGTGAATAAATTTATTGTCACCAGCACCTCTGTAGAGCAAACTCAGTCGGCTCAACAACTTGCCGAATCATTGACCCTACCTTTTACTCCGCAAGCAAACGATAGCGATAATGAATATGCTTCTTTTTGTCTATCACTCACCCCCGAGCGACTTGAACTAAAAAAAGTCAATTCAAAATCTGAAAGTACGATTTATATCGATTTTGTACACGGTCGAAATGAACACCGCCGTTTATATGGTGGGGGTAAAAAACAACCTTTGGGGCGTGCCATTGGCCTGAAAAAACAACCTTATCCAACTGTGTTGGATGCAACTGCGGGTTTGGGTCGGGATGGGTGGGTACTTGCCTGCCTGGGTTGCCAGATACATTTAGTCGAACGCTCCCCCATTATTGGTGCACTCCTCCATGATGCGCTCACACGCGCAAAAGCTTGTGAGCAATTATCAGAAATCACAGCACGAGTCGAGCTGACAATCGGCGATGCCATCACGCTAATAAAAAATAGAAAATTTTTGGGTACGATACACGATGTAGTCTACCTTGACCCGATGTATCCACCACGCAACAAATCTGCACAGGTCAAAAAAGAGATGCAGATGTTGCATCAAGTCATTGGATTTCCACCTGAAACAGAGCCTCTCTTAAGTGCAGCCCTTGAATATGCAAAAAAACGAGTGGTGGTGAAAAGGCCTGCTTGGGCACCATTTCTTAATGGAGTTAAACCTGATCTAAGTATTGAAGGTAAGAAAACGCGGTTTGATGTTTATTTGAAGTGAGTACTCTTAACACTCATTTGCACCTGCTTTGAAACGATAAGCCAACATGACCAAGGGAAGGTAAGCCACAACCACACCTGCAACACCATCCAACCAGCCTATAGAAACGAATACAGCAATAGGCAAAAGCCAACATAAATTAATGATACCGAAGGCAATAGAAACGGAAACATGCCCTTTGTATTGGCGAGAGGCATATTGGTAAGCGTGACTTCGATGTGCTTCGTAAAATTTGTCTCCACGTAGAACCCGACGCACCAAGGTCACCGTTGCATCCACCACAAACGCACCCAGCAAAATAATCCAGCCCCAAAATAACTCAGGCATAACCCAAGCCGCCTGTATAGTAAAAATTCCCAGCACCATACCGACAAAACCACTACCCGCATCGCCCATAAATATTTTTGCTTTGGGAAAGTTCCAGAGAAGAAAACCAGCCACTGTTGTGGTTAATAGAAGCAATGGTATTTCCACGCCATTATTTACCGACACCAGCATATATAAAACAGCACCACTCAAGCATACCGTTACGGCTTCAATACTCGCGAGACCATCAATACCATCCATAAAATTATAGAGGTTCAGCAACCAAACCAGAAAAAAAGCCGCCAACAAATACCCAAACCACCCTATGTCGAGCACAATGCCAAAAATGGGTAAAGGTGGCAAGCCACCCAGCCAGGCTAATGCCCAACCCGCACATAAAAAATGCACTAACAGACGCCAACGTGCAGAAATATGGCCATGATCATCAATAAAACCAACCAATGCGACTCCAACTCCAGCCCCAACCAGCGCCCAAACAAGATCAGCTGGAAGCATATTAAAAAACCCAAGAAACAGTAGCGCAAGCAAAAACGTGACGACAATAGCAACGCCCCCCCCTCTCGGAGTCGGCACGGTATGGGAACTTCGATTATTGGGGACATCTATTAACTGCTTTTTAAGCGCATAAGAGCGTAAAAAACCAGTGAGCCCCCAAGATGCTCCACCCATAAGCAATGCAATCCAAACGATATCATTCATTCTATTTTTTTAAATTTCAATGCGACGGGTTGGTTAGAAAATATTCTGCTGTTTTTTTAAATGCGTTGTCCACCCTGACGGGTGGCACCCAGCTCAACAGCTCTTTTGTTTTAGTAATATCTAACTGCAATGAACCCAACAAACGTTGAGCAACGTCTCGTTTTCCAAGACATGTTGCACTAAATTTAAGTAACCCCTCAGGAACAGGTATCAATCGTGCTGATTTCCCCATTGCTTTAGCCATACGCCGCAATAATTCAGGTGTAGAGAGATCATCATCATCACTCACCAGAAAAATTTCATTGGCTGCTGCCGGGTGGTCGACACAAATCAAAATCAGATCGACCAGATTATCCAAAGAGACTAAACTGCGCTTATTGTGTACGGCACCTAATGGCAGTGGTAAACCTTTGTTTAAGCCCGTCATCATTTTAAGAAAATTAGCCTTCACCCCTGGGCCATAAACTAAAGGTGGGCGAATAATAACAACTTCCATACCTGTTTTTTTAGCCAAGGCTAAAAGCCCTTGTTCCGCCTCAAGCTTGGAAGCACCATAAGGATCTTGAGGCGCAGGCGTGTCCATTGCAGTGAATGGAGCTCCATTTTTTGTAAACTCACCATTGACCTTGATGGAGCTGATAAAAATAAACCGTTTAACACCCGCCGCTTCAGCTTGGCGTGCAAGATTCAGTGTGCCTTCGGTGTTTACTTTTCTGAACTCTTCTAATGGGTTTAATGAATGGTCGTTCATGACGTGAACACGGGCGGCAAGGTGAACGATTGTATCAACCTGTTCCAAAGCTGCGCTCCAGTCTGTTTTCTCCCCTAAACTTTCAACAATAATTTTGTCAACTTCAGATGAAAAAAGAGGGCTGTTTTGGCGCAAAGCCACCCTGACTTCACGGTGACTCTCAAGCACACGATCAACCAGCACCCGCCCAACAAAACCGGTGGCACCAGTAATCAGTATATTATTCATTGTTCCAGTGTCTTATAAACTTCCAGGGTAGCACCAACCACATGCGGAGCCGAAAATTCGTTACAAGCAATCTCTCTTCCTTTCTTACCCATTTTTATTCTTAATGATTTATCTGTAATTAAACTTCTTAAAGCAGAAGTTAAATCGTCCACATTTTTTTGAGGAACTAATAGACCGTTTTCATTATGCCTGACAATCTCTCTACAACCTGGTGCATCAGTGGTTACTATAGGTTTTCCACACGCCGCAGCTTCTATTAAAACAAGAGGCACGCCTTCACCATATGATGACGGCAAACAAACAATGTCAGTTTGAGAGAAGGTAGCAACCATATCTTCACATTGACCCAGCCATTTAATGACCTTCTCATCATGCCACTCTTTTAGCTGCTCAACCGGCACAGCATTTCGATTTCCTGAATCACCTTCACCTACAAGCCAAAATTGTGCACTTACACCTTCTGATTTAAGATTTCGAGCAGCCTCGACAAATATCCCAACCCCTTTGTCCCACAGCATACGAGAAGCAAGCATAACAACAGGCTCACGATTATCGACGGCACTGGCCGGGGAGAATTTATTGGTATCAACACCAGAGCCACGAATCAATACTGTGTTTTTTTTATCAATAATTCCAGTTTGACATAGCAGTCGTCTATCATCAGGGTTTTGAAATATCGTATGATAATGGCGACCTCTTAATAAACCCCGAAAAGCTATACTGATAATCACCTTAATCATTCGTGCTTTTATATGAGAAGAAGTAAAAATATACCCTAACCCTGCGAGAGCATTAACAACAGCTGGAACACGAGCCAGCTTTGCGGCCAAAGATCCATATATAACTGGCATCATTGCAACATGATGAACAATATCAGGTTTTTCTTTTTTATAAATGGAGATTAGGTTTCGAACTGTTTTTAACTGTGACAATAAACCACGAGCGGTTCTATCAAGCTCTAGCGGCACTAATTTCAACCCTGCTGAGCGAATCATATCGCCATACTCGCGTACCCGAGTCACAACAACAACTTCATAACCTGCATTTTTTGCAGCTAATGCTAGAGGAAGTCTATGGGAACAGAAATACCAGTCTTCTGTGACGAAATAGAGAATTTTTTTTCTTGGTTGGCTCAATTATTTTGTGCCTCAAACTATGCTTGAAGTATCAAAACACTCTGTAGAAAAGTGTTCACCTGTTAATACAAAACGACTCATGTCGCTAATACCAATTTTATCCAGATAAACCACTTGTCATACATATGATCTACTTCAGTGCCTCAGACATCAGCTTTTCCAGCCTGGGGGCTTGTATATGCGTTGAGTACCAAGACTCCACACTAGAGCGACCCTTTTCTCCCATACGTTGTCTCAAATTTTGGTCATTTAAAAGGTAGCCTAACATCTGCTCCCACTCATTTAGATTGTGTGCAAGAAAACCACTGACTTCATGATCAACTATTTTCTTATTAACACCCACTGGAGATGCGACCACTGGCAAGCCACAAGCCATGTATTGAATTAATTTATAACCGCATTTACCACGCTCCCATGGAGAGTCCTCTAATGGCATAATACCTATATCAAACTTTTGAATTAACTGAACCTCGCTCTCTTCAGACCAAGGCCGCACCTCAATAGGTAACTCTTTAAGCGTATCTTCACTCGCTCCCACAGCGACA